>NZ_JBIVUV010000012.1:17328-282588 GCF_044768525.1 Streptomyces sp. NPDC091287 | reverse complement strand
TATGTGCTTGCACATGCAGTCGTGACTGCGTGCCTTTTGAAGAATGAGCCTGCGAGTTAGCGGTGTGTAGCGAGGTTAACCCGTGTGGGGAAGCCGTAGCGAAAGCGAGTCCGAATAGGGCGATTGAGTTGCACGCTCTAGACCCGAAGCGGAGTGATCTAGCCATGGGCAGGTTGAAGCGGAGGTAAGACTTCGTGGAGGACCGAACCCACCAGGGTTGAAAACCTGGGGGATGACCTGTGGTTAGGGGTGAAAGGCCAATCAAACTCCGTGATAGCTGGTTCTCCCCGAAATGCATTTAGGTGCAGCGTCGTGTGTTTCTTGCCGGAGGTAGAGCACTGGATAGGCGATGGGCCCTACCGGGTTACTGACCTTAGCCAAACTCCGAATGCCGGTAAGTGAGAGCACGGCAGTGAGACTGTGGGGGATAAGCTCCATGGTCGAGAGGGAAACAGCCCAGAGCATCGACTAAGGCCCCTAAGCGTACGCTAAGTGGGAAAGGATGTGGAGTCGCAGAGACAACCAGGAGGTTGGCTTAGAAGCAGCCACCCTTGAAAGAGTGCGTAATAGCTCACTGGTCAAGTGATTCCGCGCCGACAATGTAGCGGGGCTCAAGCGTACCGCCGAAGTCGTGTCATTCACACATATAGGGCCAACGCCCGTGTGGATGGGTAGGGGAGCGTCGTGTGCCGGGTGAAGCAGCCGCGGAAGCGAGTTGTGGACGGTTCACGAGTGAGAATGCAGGCATGAGTAGCGATACACACGTGAGAAACGTGTGCGCCGATTGACTAAGGGTTCCTGGGTCAAGCTGATCTGCCCAGGGTAAGTCGGGACCTAAGGCGAGGCCGACAGGCGTAGTCGATGGACAACCGGTTGATATTCCGGTACCCGCTTTGAAACGCCCAGTACTGAATCAGGCGATGCTAAGTCCGTGAAGCCGGCCCGATCTCTTCGGAGTTGAGGGTAGTGGTGGAGCCGATGAACCAGACTTGTAGTAGGTAAGCGATGGGGTGACGCAGGAAGGTAGTCCAGCCCGGGCGGTGGTTGTCCCGGGGTAAGGGTGTAGCCCGTGTGGTAGGTAAATCCGTCACACGTTAAGGGTGAGACCTGATGCCGAGCCGATTGTGGTGAAGTGGATGATCCTATGCTGTCGAGAAAAGCCTCTAGCGAGTTTCATGGCGGCCCGTACCCTAAACCGACTCAGGTGGTCAGGTAGAGAATACCGAGGCGTTCGGGTGAACTATGGTTAAGGAACTCGGCAAAATGCCCCCGTAACTTCGGGAGAAGGGGGGCCATCACTGGTGATAGCACTTGCTGCTTGAGCTGGGGGTGGCCGCAGAGACCAGCGAGAAGCGACTGTTTACTAAAAACACAGGTCCGTGCGAAGCCGTAAGGCGATGTATACGGACTGACGCCTGCCCGGTGCTGGAACGTTAAGGGGACCGGTTAGCTGCTCTTCGGGGTGGCGAAGCTGAGAACTTAAGCGCCAGTAAACGGCGGTGGTAACTATAACCATCCTAAGGTAGCGAAATTCCTTGTCGGGTAAGTTCCGACCTGCACGAATGGCGTAACGACTTCTCGACTGTCTCAACCATAGGCCCGGTGAAATTGCACTACGAGTAAAGATGCTCGTTTCGCGCAGCAGGACGGAAAGACCCCGGGACCTTTACTATAGTTTGATATTGGTGTTCGGTTCGGCTTGTGTAGGATAGGTGGGAGACTTTGAAGCGGCCACGCCAGTGGTTGTGGAGTCGTCGTTGAAATACCACTCTGGTCGTGCTGGATGTCTAACCTGGGTCCGTGATCCGGATCAGGGACAGTGTCTGATGGGTAGTTTAACTGGGGCGGTTGCCTCCTAAAGAGTAACGGAGGCGCCCAAAGGTTCCCTCAGCCTGGTTGGCAATCAGGTGTTGAGTGTAAGTGCACAAGGGAGCTTGACTGTGAGACCGACGGGTCGAGCAGGGACGAAAGTCGGGACTAGTGATCCGGCAGTGGCTTGTGGAAGCGCTGTCGCTCAACGGATAAAAGGTACCCCGGGGATAACAGGCTGATCTTCCCCAAGAGTCCATATCGACGGGATGGTTTGGCACCTCGATGTCGGCTCGTCGCATCCTGGGGCTGGAGTCGGTCCCAAGGGTTGGGCTGTTCGCCCATTAAAGCGGTACGCGAGCTGGGTTTAGAACGTCGTGAGACAGTTCGGTCCCTATCCGCTGCGCGCGCAGGAATATTGAGAAGGGCTGTCCCTAGTACGAGAGGACCGGGACGGACGAACCTCTGGTGTGCCAGTTGTCCTGCCAAGGGCATGGCTGGTTGGCTACGTTCGGAAAGGATAACCGCTGAAAGCATCTAAGCGGGAAGCCTGCTTCGAGATGAGTATTCCCACCCTCTTGAAGGGTTAAGGCTCCCAGTAGACGACTGGGTTGATAGGCCAGATGTGGAAGCCCGGCAACGGGTGGAGCTGACTGGTACTAATAGGCCGAGGGCTTGTCCTCAGTTGCTCGCGTCCACTGTGTTAGTTCTGAAATAACGAACGGCCGTGTTTTCATCCGGTGTTGGTTAATTTCATAGTGTTTCGGTGGTCATTGCGTTAGGGAAACGCCCGGTTACATTCCGAACCCGGAAGCTAAGCCTTTCAGCGCCGATGGTACTGCAGGGGGGACCCTGTGGGAGAGTAGGACGCCGCCGAACAATTTTTCCGGGAAAGCCCCGCACCTTTTGGTGCGGGGCTTTTCTGCGTTCCCGGACCTTTGGGCGGATGTTGCGGATGTTTCCGTACCGTCCACACACCGCCTACATCGGCGTGACGAGGCGGGTGTCGTAGGCAAGGATGACCGCCTGGACGCGGTCCCTCGCACCGGTTTTGGCGAGGATGCGGGTCACGTGCGTCTTCACCGTGGACTCGGCGAGGTGGAGGCGGGCGGCGATCTCCGTGTTGGACCAGCCCTGGCCGATCACGGTGAGGATCTCCCGTTCCCGTTCCGTCAGCGCGGTGATGCGCGGGTCCGCTGCGGCCGGTGCACCGGGGGTGGCCGGGAGGTGGTGGACGTAGGCGTCGAGAAGGCGGCGCGTCAGGGTCGGGGCGACCACCGCGTCGCCCGCGGCCACCGCGCGGATGCCGGCGAGGAGTTCCTCGGGCAGGGCGTCCTTGACCAGGAAGCCACTGGCTCCGGCGCGCAGACCGTCGTAGGCGTACTCGTCCAGGTCGAACGTCGTGACGATGAGGATGCGGGTCCTGGCTCCGGACGTGATGATGCGTCGGGTCGCCTCGATGCCGTCCAAACCCGGCATACGGATGTCCATCAGCACGACGTCCGGGTGGTGGCGGGCGACCTGGCCGACGGCTTCGGTGCCGTTGCCCGCCTCGCCGACGACCGTCATGTCGTCCTGGCTCTCCAGCAGCATGCGGAAGCCGAAGCGCTGCATCGGCTGGTCGTCCGCGATGAGTACGGTCGTCACGGGTGCGTGTCCTCCAAGGGAAGGCGGAGCCGTATCTGCCATCCGCCGTGGTTCGGCAGCGGGCCGGCCTCGACGGTGCCGTCGTACAGCGCGGCGCGTTCCCGCATCCCCATGATGCCCTGGGCCGGCAGTGCGGCTTCCTCCGCGTCCGCGGTCGTACCCGCTCCGGTGCCCGTATCGGTGATGCGGGCGTCGAGGTGGGTGCGCGAGTAGGTGAGCGTGACCGTCGCGGCCGTGGGCCGGGTGGCGTGCTTGAGGGTGTTGGTCAGGGCTTCCTGGACCACCCGGTACACGGTGAGTTGGCGGCCCGGGGTGAGCGACCGCGCCCGGGGTTCGCCGTGGAGCTCCAGGTGGACGGGCAGGCCCGCCCGGCGTACGCGTTCGATGAGGGGGGCCAGTTCGTCGAGCGTCGGCTGCGGGGTGCGTTCGGCCTCGGGGTGGTCGTCGCGCAGGACGCCCAGGAGACGGCGCAGCTCGGACAGGGCCTGCCTGCTGGTGGCGCCGATGGCTTCCAGCGCCTGGCCCGCGCGTTCCGGGTTCTTCCGGGCCGCGTACGCGCCGCCGTCCGCCAGGCCCGTGATGACGGACAGGTTGTGGCCGATGATGTCGTGCATCTCCCGTGCGATGCGGGTGCGTTCGGCGGCGGCGGCGAGCCGGGCCTGCTGGTCGCGTTCGTGTTCCAGCCGGTGTGCGCGCTCGACCAGGGCCTCCGTGTACTCGCGGCGGGTGCGTACCGCGATCCCCAGCAGGACGACGAAGACGAGGCCCCAGGTGTACGAGACCACTTCCTGGCCCCAGGCGGAGGGGATGCGCACGCCGATGGCCAGGACCGGGGCGACGAACAGCGCAGCCGCGGCCCCGACCGTACGGAACGGGGAACGCAGGACGATCTGGAACACCGGGATCAGCTGGAGGAGTGCGGCCTGGACCACGGCGCCCGTCCAGATGTTCACCAGGGACGCCGGTGCCATCAGCAGCAGTACGGCCATGGGGTGCGTCCGGCGCCACAGCAGCGGCAGCGAGAAACAGAGGCTCATCAGGAGCACCAGCGGTTCGGGCGCCGTGACGTCGTCGCGTGCGACGTTCCGCCAGCCGCCGGAGGTGTAGTCGAGCACCGCCGCCACGGCCCAGAACCCGCTCACCGCCGCGTCCCAGACCCGTGGTCGGCGTCGGTCGAAGGCACGGAGGCGGTCCAGGGCGTTGCGGATGATCCGGGTGAGGGGGGCCGTGCCGGCGGGCGGTGGTGCTGGGGCGGCGTCGGGCGCCGGGGGTGTGCCGGCGGCCCGGAGGTGGTCCGTCACCTGGTCGCTCCTCGTGGGGTCAGACGTCGCGGCGGTTGAGCACCAGCGCTGCCGCGGCCAGTGTCGTGCCCGCCCACAGGGACAGGGCGAGCAGGGCGGGGCCGGGGGAGATGGTGCCCGGGATGGGGGTGGCGGAGCCCAGGGCACCGGCGGCCTGGGTGGGAAAGTACATGATGGCGCGCTCCACGGCGTCGTACGGAAGCATCCCGAGGATCTCCGGCAGGATCATGACCGCGCCGATGAACGCGCCGATCGCGCCCGGCACCGAGCGCAGCAGTGCGCCGAGGCCGAGAGCCAGCAGGCCCAGCAGGGTGAGCGCCGCCGCGTTCCCCGCCAGGGCGCGCAGGATGCCCGGGTCGGTGAGCGAGGCGGCCTGGTCGGTGTCGTGGAGGAAGGCCTGGGCCGCCGCGAACGTGACCAGGGCCGTCACGAACATGACCGTGAAGACGGTGGCGGCGAACACCGCGGCCTTGGCCCACAGGACGGGAAGCCGGGCGGGTACGGCGGTGAGCGAGGAGCGGATCATCCCGGTCGCGTACTCGCCGGCGGTCATCAGGATGCCCAGGACGATCAGGCACAACTGGCCGAGCATGCTGCCGTACAGGGTCAGGACGATCGTGTCGACGTCGGAGTCCCCGCCGCCGGAGGTGTAGGTCCCGCCCATGACCAGGCCGACACCCAGGACCATGACGACCGCGGAGATGACGGTGATCCAGGTGGAGCGCAGGGAACGGAGCTTGTGCCATTCCGAGCGCAGGATCCGGGTCGGGGTGATGCCGTACTGCGATGACGGTGATGTCGATGGTGTCAGCGATGACGGTGACGGTGACGGTGAAGGTGCGGTCGGGTACGGGGTTGGAGGGGTGGTGGGGGTCGTGGTCATGCTGCTGCTCCGTTGAGAGGCGAGGGGGAGGGGGAGGGGGAAGGTGAGCCGGCGGGAGCGGTCGCTGTTCGCTGCTGCGGCCGGTGGTCCACCGATTCCTGGGTGAGGTCCATGAACGCCTGCTCCAGCGACACGGTCTGCGGCGTGAGCTCGTACAGCGTGATCGCGTGTGCGGCGGCCACGCCCCCGATGTGCGCGGCGTCCACTCCTCGGATCCGGAGTTCGTGGGCCGGGGTGTCGGTGGTGGGAACACGGGTGGCGGTGATGGTCACGCCCGGGCCCGTCAGGTGGGCGCCCAGATCGTCCGGCTGCGGGGTGACGACCTTGACGGACGCCCCGCCCGCCGAGCGGATCAGCTCGGCCACCGTGGTGTCGGCGAGGAGCCTGCCGCGGCCGATGACGATCAGGTGGTCGGCGGTGAGGGCCATCTCGCTCATCAGGTGGGAGGAGACGAGCACCGTACGCCCTTCGGCGGCGAGGGAGGTGAGGAGGGTGCGGACCCACAGGACGCCTTCGGGGTCCAGCCCGTTGACCGGTTCGTCCAGGATGACGGTGGCGGGGTCGCCGAGGAGTGCGGCGGCGATGCCGAGGCGCTGGCCCATGCCGAGGGAGAAGGCCTTGACCCTCCGGTGGGCGGCGTCGGTCAGCCCGGCGAGGTCGATGACCTCCTCGACCCGGCGGCGCGGGATGCCATGGGTGTGGGCGAGGGCCATCAGGTGGTTGAGGGCGGACCGGCCCGGGTGGACGGACCGGGCCTCCAGCAGGGCGCCGACCTGGGTGAGGGGTGCGGGGTGGGTGGCGTAGGAGCGCCCGTTGACGGTGGAGCGGCCGTGCGTCGGGGCGTCGAGGCCGAGGAGCATGCGCATCGTCGTGGATTTCCCGGCGCCGTTGGGGCCGAGGAAGCCGGTGACCGTGCCGGGGTGGACGGTGAAGTCGAGGTCCTGGACGACGGTTCTGTCGCCGTACCGCTTGGTGAGTCCGTGTGCCTTGATCATGCGGTCGACGCTACGGAGACGGCGCGGCACGGGCGTCCGACCGGGGGTTGGACGTGGGCGTGGGGCGTAGTACCGGGGTACGACGGGGTGCCGGTGTGCGAGTGGGGGTGGGGGTGATGTGGGTGCGGTGCGGTGCGGTCGCTTTGTGGGTGGTGGTGGTCGCCTCCCTGGTGGTGGTCGCGTCCCCGGCGGTGACGGTGGGGTTAGTCGGTTGAACGTCGGGCGGGTGGGGGTGAGGATCGGGGGATGGATTATGTGATGCGTGCGGTGCGGGCCGATGAATGGCCGCAGGTCAGGCAGTTGCGGCTGGACGCTCTGAAGGACCCGGCGGCCCCGGTGGCGTTCCTGGAGTCGTACGAGGAGGCCGTGGCGAAACCGGACGCCTTCTGGCAGGAGCGTGCCGCGGCTGCCGCCGAGGGCGGGGGCGATCGTGTCCGCCAGTTCGTCGCGGAGTCGCCCGAAGGGTCGTGGGTGGGTTCGGTCACCGTGCTCGTCGAGAGCCCGGAGGACGATGTGCGTCTCGGGGAGGCGCCCGCGGTGGAACAGGCGCACCTGGTCGGTGTGTTCGTCCGTCCCGAGGTCCGGGGGACCGGGGTGACGGACGCGCTGTTCCGGGAGGCCGTCGCGTGGGCGTGGTCGCTGTCCTCGCCCCGGCTGGAGCGGGTGCGCCTCTATGTGCACGAGAAGAATCCGCGGGCCGCCGCGTTCTACCGGCGGTTCGGATTCGTCCCCTCCGGGCAACGGATCCCGGCCCCGGGCGACCGGGGCGAGCTGGAGCTGGAGTACGTCCTCGGGCGCGAGGGATAGCGATGCTCCGGGGCCTTTCGTCCGGTCGGCGCTCCGGGGGCTTTCGTCTAGCCGGCGCCCGGGGCGGGGGCGCGCAGGCGGTCCTGCCAGCGGGCCCGTCCCTGTTCCCGGGAGCGGAGCAGCACGAGGGCGGGCATGCCCCGGTTCTGGCCGGTCGCGAGCAGCTCCGGGAGCTGGGGAAGGGGCGCCACGGCCGCGATGTCGTCGAGGACGAGCGTCATTGGTGGGTCGAGCCGACCGTCGGATGACCGTGCGGCCATGCGGCGGCCGTGCTCGACCACGTCTGCGGCGAGCGCGGTGAGGAGGGGCATCGCGCCGGGGCGGGAGCGGGGATCCTCGATGGATTCGCCCACCAGATAGAGCGTTCCCCCTTCGTCCGCAAAAGATTCCAGCGCGAGGGAATCCGCTCGGTTCGCCGTGCAGGCCTCGCGGATGTGCACCGTGGACAGCGCGGCGAACGCCCGTACCGTCAGTTCCTGGGCCACTTCGCGGCGTTCGGGGTAGGCGGTGAGGGCGGACTCCAGCAGCCCGGCGAGTCCGGACGCGGCCTTGGGGTGCGTACGGAGGAGGCGTACCGGTTCGTGGGCGCCGGACCCGGAGGCCCAGCGGAGGACCTGGCGGAAGGGGCGGCCGTCCACCGCGGCGGCGTGCAGCCAGCACTGGAGGAGTGTCTGCGCCGTGTCGGCCACCGCCGCGTCGATCCGGGCCTGCGGGCGTACCGGGGCGAGCAGGGCGGCGGCGCGTGCGGCGGCGACGTCGGGGAGCTCGCAGCCCGCGGTGGGCGACCAGTGGAGGCGGGCCGGGGTGTCGCAGAGGTGGCCCGGGTCGTAGACCAGGACGGGGCCGAGCTTGGCGCGGGCGTCTTTCGTCTCGACCCAGACGGTGGGGTCCGAGGTGACGACGAGAGCGGGGCCCTCGGCGTCGTGTACGGCCCGGACGACGGTGGGGCGCCGGGCCGGGGCCGGAGCGTAGACGAGGAGGGGGGTGCGGGGGGAGGGGAGGGGGAGAGTGAGAGGGGCGTCGGCGGGGGTGAAGCCGGGGGGCACCTCGGAGGTCCCGGGGGCTTCGGGGGGCCCGGGAGCGTTGGGGGTCCCGTGGGCCTCGGGGGCTTCGGGGGGAGTGGGCGTCTCTGTGGCCGCGGGTGTGCTTGCGACTGCGGTGGGGTGGGTCTTCGTCAGTGCTGGTGCTGGTGCTGGTGCTGGTGCCGGTGCTTGGGGCTGGGCCGGGGGTGGGCTCTGTGCGGGGGGTTGCTTCTCTTGCGTTCCGAAGGCTCGTTCCTCGCGGCGCCGTTCCCGTACGGCACGACCACGGGCCACGACTCCGAGCGTGAACACCACGAGGACCAGCAGCACCATCAGCTCGCCGATGAACAGGCCCCAGAACAGGCCGTACCCGGAGAGCTGGGCCGGGGGTGTCCCCGGCCAGGCCGCGGCGAGGTCCTGGGGGGCGGTGGCCAGTTCGCGCAGGGCGAGCGGGGACCGGGTGAACGTCACGCCGTCCGGCCAGGCCCCGTGGGCGAAGAGCCCGGCGAGGCCGGTGGCTGTCCAGCCGACCAGGGTGGCGGCGAAGAGGAGGCCCAGGAGGCCGATCAGCAGGCCGTCCGGGATGCCGCCGCCGCCCTGGGGCCGGTCGTGTCCGTCGTGATGGGCCGGGCCGCGGCCGCGTGCCGACTGACGTGCCATGTCATGCCACCGTTGACTCTGACGACTCGTTCATCCGTTGCTGGTGCTCGATGCGGGCCGCCCGTTGTTCCGCCTCCAGCTCGGCGGCGCGGATGTCCTCGGGAAGCAGGTCGTCCGTCGATCCCTCGGTCATGGCGCGGTCGGTGAAGACCAGGGGACGTTCGGCTTCGGTGATCAGGTGTTTGACGACCTGGACGTTGCCGTTGACGTCCCAGACGGCGATGCCGGGGGTGAGGGTCGGGATGATCTCGACGGCCCAGCGGGGCAGGCCGATGACCCGGCCGGTCGCTCGGGCCTCGTCCGACTTCTGGGCGTAGATCGTGCGGGTGGAGGCCATCTTGAGGATGGCCGCCGCTTCCTTCGCCGCGGCTCCGTCCACCACGTCGCTGAGGTGGTGGACGACGGCGACGAAGGAGAGGCCGAGGCGGCGTCCGAACTTCAGGAGGCGCTGGAAGAGCTGCGCGACGAACGGGGAGTTGATGATGTGCCACGCCTCCTCGACCAGGAAGATGCGCTTCTTGCGGTCGGGCCGGATCCAGGTGTGCTCCAGCCAGACGCCGACGATCGCCATCAGGATCGGCATCGCGATCGAGTTGCGGTCGATGTGCGAGAGGTCGAAGACGATGAGGGGCGCGTCGAGGTCGATGCCGACGGTCGTGGGGCCGTCGAACATACCGCGCAGGTCACCGTCGACCAGGCGGTCCAGGACGAGGGCGACGTCCAGGCCCCAGGCCCGTACATCGTCTATGTCGACGTTCATCGCCTCGGCCGACTCGGGCTCCGGGTGGCGCAGCTGCTCCACGATGTCCATCAGGACCGGCTGGCGGTCGGTGATGGTCGCGGTGACGTAGGCGTGGGCGACCTTCAGGGCGAAGCCGGAACGCTCGTCGAGGCCGTGGCCCATCGCGACTTCGATGATCGTACGGAGCAGGGCGAGCTGGCCGGTGGTGGTGATGGAGGGGTCGAGGGGGTTGAGCCGGATGCCGCCGTTGAGCGCTGCGGTCGGGTCCAGGCGGATGGGGGTTATGCCCAGCTCCTGGGCGATGAGGTTCCATTCGCCGACGCCGTCCTCGCCCTGCGCGTCGAGGACGACGACCTGGCGGTCACGGAAGCGGAGCTGGCGCAGGACGTAGGTCTTCTCCAGCGCCGACTTGCCGTTGCCGGACTCGCCGAGGACGAGCCAGTGGGGGGCGGGGAGCTGTTGCCCGTACAGCTGGAAGGGGTCGTAGATGTAGCCCTTGCCGCTGTAGACCTCGCGGCCGATGATCACGCCGGAGTCGCCGAGGCCGGGGGCGGCGGTGGGGAGGTAGACGGCCTGGGCCTGGCCCGTCGACGTACGGACGGGGAGGCGGGTCGTCTCCACCTTGCCGAAGAGGAAGGAGGTGAAGGCATCCGACAATGCGGACAGGGGGTCTCGCATGGTGGGGGTGCCCTCTCTTGTTGCGGGGTGTGCGGGTCGGGATAAGCGGTTCGGGATGCGCGGTTCGGAATGCGCGGTTCGCGATATGCAGTTCGGGATATGTAGTTCGGGATCAGCGGTTCGGGATCAGCGGTTGGGATATGCGGTTCTGGGTGGGGAGCGTGTTCTCGGTCTTCGCGGTGGGACCGCGCGTCAGCGGCGGCGTGGCGGCGCCGTGGCGGCCCCGCGCGTCAGCGGCGGATGCCGGTGGCGAACGGGAGCGTGTTCACGAAGGCCCGGTGGTGCTCGCGGTCGCACCACTCCAGCTTGAGATACGACTTGCCCGCCGAGGCGCGGATGGTGCGCTTGTCGCGGGCGAGGGCCTCGGGTGAGCGGGACGACACCGTGATGTACCCCACCAGGTTCACTCCGGCCGCACCGCTGGCGAGATCTTCACCCCGCTGGTCGAGCCGGCCGTGGGCGGCGATGTCGCGGGGGTCGACGGTGCGGTTCATCTTGGCCTGGCGGCTGGCCTCGGCGTCGTCGTTGGTCTTCTCGGTCAGCATGCGTTCGATGGCTACCTCGGTGGGTTCGAGGTCCATACAGACGGCGACCGTACGGATGACGTCGGGGGTGTGGACGAGGAGCGGGGCGAGGAAGTTGACGCCGACGGGGGTCATCGGCCATTCCTTCACCCAGGCCGTGGCGTGGCACCAGGGGGCGCGGGTGGTGGACTCGCGGGTCTTGGCCTGGAGGAACGTCGGCTCGACCGCGTCCAGTTCGGCGGGCCAGGCGTTGCGCTTGGTCATGGCCTGGATGTGGTCGATGGGGTGGTCGGGGTCGTACATGGAGTGCACGAGGGAGGCCAGGCGGCTCTGGCCGAGCGGCTGGCGTACCCGGATGTCGGCCTCGGCGAGGCGGGCGCAGATGTCGGTGAGCTCGCGGGCCATGACGACGGCGAGGCCGGCGTCGCGGTCGAGCTTGCGGCCGCCGTGGGGGCGGGTGGCGCGGGCCATGGCGTTGGCCTCGGCGGCCAGTTCGCGGCTGTAGTGCATACAGGCGACGAGGTAGGCGCGGTGCTGCTCGCTGGAGGTGGAGACCATGGACTGGAGCTGGTCGTAGGACTCCTGGAGCCAGCCCGGGGACGCCTTGTCGCCGCGCTGGGCGACGTCCTTGGCGTGGGCGTCGGGGTCGGCGGGGAGGGTGCGGGCGAGCATCTGGAGGCGGGTGACGAAGCCGTCGCCGTTGGCCACGTGCTTGAGGAGGGTGCCGAAGCGGTCGACGAGGGCTTCTTGGTCCTCGCTGTCGCGGAGGCCGACGCCGGGGCCCTCGATCTCGATGGCCGCGGTGACGGTGCGGCGGTCGGCGTGGAGGAGCACGGCGATCTCGTCGGGCCCGAAGGGGGCGGCAAGCCAGCTGATCCGGCCGATACCGGGGGGCGGCCCGATCTCGACCTCACGGCCGTCGGAGCTGACGCCCGCTTCCATGGCGGTGGAGCGGTAGGCGGTGCCGCGGCGCAGGGAGCGTTTGAAGCTGCGGTTGATCTCGAACCACTTGTAGAAGGTGCGGCCCTTGTACGGGACGTACACGATGGCGAGAGCCAGCATCGGGAAGCCCACGAGGCAGACGATGCGGAGGGAGAGGACGGGGACGAGCAGTCCGCTCATCATGCCGAGAAACGCGCCGGCGATGATGAGGGAGATCTCGCCGGTCTCGCGGTTCTTGCCGACGATCGCGTTCGGCCGGGCACGGCCGATGAGATACGTGCGGCGGGGCGTCATCGTGTGGGACTGGGTCGTCAACGCCCTCCACCTCCTGTGTTCGAGTTACCTGTGGTGCCGAAGCCGCCTCCGCCTCGGGGGGAGCGGCTGCTGTGGGGGGTCCCGGAGGTGGGTGCGGACCCGCTGCGGGGCGAGGGGGCGGCGCCGCCCCCGCCGCCTCCGCCGGTGGTGCGGGAGCTGTGGGCGGCGACGCCGCCGCTGGCCGGGTTGGCGGGGCGGGCGCCACCGCCTCCGCCGCTGTTCTGGTCGTTGCGGCCGCTGTGGGTCTTGATGCCCTGGGAGACGAGGGCGGCCGGGGAGCTGATCAGGGCGGCGGCCTGGGCGCCGTCGGTGGCCTGCTTGCGGTTGGTGCGGGCGCCCTGGATCTCGTCGCCGAAGCCGGGGACGAAGCGGTAGATCATGGCGGAGGCGAAGATGGCCAGCAGGATGATGGAGAGGCCGGAGACGACGGCGGAGAAGGCGTCGGGGCCGTCGCCCGCGGAGAGTGCTCCGGCGAGGCCGAGGACGATGACGATGACCGGCTTGACCATGATCACCGCGATCATGATGCCGGCCCAGCGGCGGACGTGGCCCCACATGTTCTTGTCGACGAGACCGGCGTAGACGACGATCCCGAGGAGCGCGCCGACGTAGAGCAGGGCGGCGCGGATGACGAGCTCCAGCCACAGGATGCCGGCGGCGAGGATCGAGACGAGCGAGACGACGATCAGCATGATCGGTCCGCCGCCGATGTCCTCACCCTTCTTGAGGGCTTCGGCGAACGAGCCGAAGAAGACGTCGGTCTGGCCGCCGGTGGCGGAGGAGATGACCTCGGTGACGCCGTCGGTGGCGGAGACGATCGTGTAGAGGATCAGCGGGGTGAAGGCCGAGGCGAGGACGGTGAGCCAGAGGAAGCCGACGGCCTCGGAGATCGCGGTGGTGAGGGGGACGCCGCGGATGGCCCGCTTGGCTACGGCGAGGAGCCAGAGGACGAGGGTGAGGATGGTGGAGGCCGCGAAGATGACGGCGTACTGCTGGAGGAACTTGGGGTTGGTGAAGTCGACGTTGGCCGTGGACTCGACGGCCTCGCTGAGCTTGCCGACGATCCAGGAGGCGGCGTCGGCGCAGCCTCGGGCTAGGGAGGAGAGGGGGTCGGTGGGATTGTCGATGTCGGTCGGAGCACGCGAACCGCTGCGGGCGTTCTCCCCGTCCTCGCAGTAATCCTTGGCGAGTCCAACGATGAGGTCGCAGGGGTTGTCGCTCTCGCCGGGGGCAGGCGTCGGGGTCGGTGTGGGAGCCGCGGAGGCACGCGGTGTCATGACGATCAGCGCGGCAGGCACGAGACCTGTGGCGCCGACCAGCGAGGAGAGGCGGAACCGGCGGCTATCGGGCATAGGTGAAGCCTCCGTACGCATCAACCGCAGCGGCCATCTCGTCAGCCGTGGAAGCACGGTTGTCACCGTTGACCGGTGTCGGCCCCTCCGTCTGGCTCGACGACGAGATCTTCCAGTCGTCGCCCACCCACTTGAGCTCCTGTGAGATGGTGAACCAAGTCTCGGTGACCGGTTTGGTGGATCCCTCCCCGGCCAGCCCGACGAGACCGGTGCACCAGACTTCCACGGTGGCGACATCGGTCTTCATCTTGACGACCTTCGTACCGACCGGGACGGTCCGAGAGACGAAACTCAGCCCGGTGGGTGTGCTGCCGTCGTCATTGAGTCCGACGTTCTTGTAGAACGCCGGCGAATAGGCGGCGTCCAGGCTGTCCTGGAGCCCGGGGGCTACCGCCGGATCATGTGTCGTCTGAATGATGCCGCGGCGGGATTCCGCGTTGAACATCTCCGCAGACCCCAGCGCCACCGCATAGTTCGCCGCAGCGCTCTGCGCCCCCTGTTCGTCGTGGGCGAAGCCGGAGGCGATCGTGCCGTTCTTGCCCTGGACGGGCTTGGTGCCGGTGGCCGCGGTGGGGGCGCTTCCTGCGGTCCCGGGCTTTTTGGCGCCCGGGGCGGCGTCCTCGTCGCTGCCACCGCCGCGGTTGGCGAAGGCGATGGCAGCGATGAGGAGAACCACGACACCGGTGATCGTCACGAGAGAGCGGGAGTTGCGGACCGGGCGGCGCGCTTGAGGGAGCCCCGCGTCGCCGTCGGGGAGACGGGTGCGGGTCTGACGGGTGCCGCCGAGGGTGCTGTACGGGTCGTCCGGGCGGCCCCCCTGGTCCTTGCCGCGGTAGTCGTGCTCGTCACCGGGACTCATGCCGCGTTCGCTCCCTCGGTCGTGTGCAGATCCGCGCAGGACGACGGTAGCTGTGCTGGTTGCCGCTCGAGCGCGGTGTGGTGACTCGACATCAGGGAAACGCAACCTCAGCCGGTGGGCGCGACGGGCGGATGATGGGGTGCGGGCTGGGACGGCCCGGAGGGGGCGGCCGACGACGGGTCAGACGGCCATTCCGTAGACGATGGTGAACAGGGTGCCCAGGGAGCCGATGATGAAGACCCCTGTCAGTCCTGCCACGATCAGGCCCTTGCCCTGCTCCGCGCTGAACGTGTCGCGGAGTGCCGTCGCTCCGATGCGCTGCTTCGCCGCGCCCCAGATCGCGATGCCGAGACAGAGCAGAATGGCAATGGCCATCACCACCTCGATCATGATGCGCGCCTCGTTGCCCAGCGTCCCGAACGGCCCCCAGTCCGGAGCGATTCCGCCGATGATGGTGGTGATGTCGCCCTTCTCTGCTGCCAGGATCATGTAAGTCACCGCCCCTGTTGGGTAGTTCGCTGCCCGTGCCGTTCGGCACGGGTCGCCTTCTATCTTCGCTGATGAAACCGCGCTCGCACGACGCCTTCCCGGGTCTCTTTACCCGGATCTCGCACGTTTGACCGGGGCGGTCGCCCTGACCTGCGGCTCGTCCGGCTCTTCACGCATACGCCTGGTCACTCTGTGTATCACGGGGTGTGACCAGGAGCAACGACGGTGGCCATGGGTTCTGACGCGGTTGCAGCGTTCGCGGGGCACGGCGTGTTCGTATGCGCCGTTCGAGAGCCGTCGGTGCGCCGGTCGGCCTCCTGTTCGATGCTTCGTCAGGTGTGGTTGGGGAACCGTGCGCTGGGGTGAGGGGAGCCCCGGGGCGTGGACGGGTTGGGTTGGGCCGGTGGGTCCGCGGTCGGCGGGGTACGTGCGGCCGGTCGGCGGGGCATGCGCAGCCGTGCGGCCGGGTGCCGGTGAGGGTGCTGGCGCTCGGCCCCCCTTCGTTCGGGTGAACCGGGCGGCTCCGCGGGAAACGGTGCCCCGCTCTGCCCGGCCGGGATCCACGGGATCGGGGGCGTACGGCGCCCCGACCCGACGGGGTTGCGTACGGCATGTCGCTTACCCCGGATTTGGCACAGTGCCGCTCCACGATCAAGAGGAACGGGGTGAGCGGTGTGGGCGGAGTAACCGTGGTCGGGCAGCCGACCGGTAGTGGGGAGCGGCTGGGGGCGCCGGCCGGATCGGCGGGAGAGACCGGGGGCGGGGATCTTCGGCACAGCGGCGGTCCGTGGCTGCGGGCCGCTGGCGGAGCCGACCAACTGGTCACACACCTCGGCCCGGTGAAGGGCGAGCTGGAGGCGGCGCACCGGGGCTTGACCGCCGGGGCCGGAGCACTGGACGCGCTGGCAGAACTGAGCTCCGTGCGTGCCTCGTGGGAGCGCCGGATCGAGGGCGCGCGAGGCGAGTGCGGGAGCCTCGCCGGGAAACTGCGGGCGGTCGTCCGGGGCCAGGCGCAGGCCAACGAGGCCGTGAAGAGCGGCTTCGACGGGGTGAAGACGCCGGGCGGTGGCGGCGCGTGGTGAGCGGACGGAGCGGTGGTGCCGGTTCCGCCCTGACCTGGACCGCGTTACGTGAGGTGAAGTGCGCCGAACTGGAGCAGGCGGCGGACGGCTGGGGGCGGGTGAGCAATCGTGCCGACGCGGCTCGGGACCGTATCGAGGGCCAACTCCTGCCCGGCCTGCACAACACGCAGAAGGGGGAGGCGGTGGACGCGGCCGTGGGGCGGTTGCGCCGGCTGGGGACGAACTTCCAGTACATCTACACCGAGTGCGGGCTGCTGCGGACCACGCTGAACAGCCTGGCCCATGAGATCAGGGCCCAGCAGCGTGTGTTGCAGGGAGCGCTGGACGATGCGGCGGCGCTGAGGTTCACGGTGCACGCGGACGGTTCGGTGACGTATCCGGCGGCGGGCGAGGGCCTGGTCGACGGGAAGCCGTTGGCGGGCGGGACCGCGTCCGGGGTCCCGAACCCGGGCATGGTCACCCCTTCGGGCCTCGTAGCGCCCAACCCGAACGCCGGCAAGGCCCAGGACATCGCGGACCGGGTGGCGCAGGCCGTACGGACGGCGGCCGACGCGGACTGGCGGTACACCAGGATCCTGCGGTCGCTGAAGGCGCAGGAGGGCCTGGGCGTCCCGGCCGCGATGTGGAAGGACGCCGCGGCCGATGCTGCGGCGGTGCGGCAGGCGGCGGGCAGCTACCTGAAGAACGCGATCCCGCACGACGCGAGCCCGGCGGAGCGCAAGGCGTGGTGGGCCGGTCTGACGGACGAACAGCGGGAGGAGTACCTCGCGGTGTACCCGGATCAGATCGGCAACCTGGACGGGATTCCGGCCCTCGTACGGGACGCGGCGAACCGGGACAATCTTCAGCTGCTGATGGGGAAGCTGGAGGGGCGGAACGACGAGGATTCGGCGACCAAGCTCGCGGCGCTGCGGGAGATCGACCGGCAGTTGAGGGCGGTGCCGCGGGCGGGGGAGCCGCCGATGTACCTGCTCGGAATCGGGGATCAGGGAAACGGTCGGGCGATCGTCTCGTACGGGAATCCTGATACGGCGCGGAATGTGGCGGCTTATGTTCCGGGGTTGAATACGTCGTTGGACGAGGAGTTTGCAAAGGGGGATCTGAAGCGGGCGCGTGACACGGCCGTAGCGGCGAGAGAGATTGACGAGTCCACTGCCGCGATTGTTTGGCTGGGGTATGACGCGCCTCAGAGTCCGGACGGGATGAGCAGCTTGGCTGTCGCCGGTACCGAAAGAGCGGAAACCGGTGGGCGGGCGTTCTGTGGGTTCATGTCCGGGCTGGCTGTATCAAATGACCACGGGGACCCGCACATGACGGCTATCGGACACTCATATGGTTCGAGAACGGTCGGAGCCGCCACGCAGCAAGGTGATGGGATTCCTGGGGTCGATGACATCGTCCTGGTCGGGAGCCCAGGGCTTGGCGTGGACCGTGCGGAGGATCTCAAGGTGGGGAGAGACCACGTATTCGTTGGTGCCGCAGAGAATGACGTGGTGACCCACCTGCCGTCCAAGGAAAAGGGCTTGCTCGATGCGGCGGGGAGTGCGCTCGGACCGGCGGGGGCGCTGGCAGTAGACATGGTTCATCCGGGAGGAAACGGCCTGTGGTTCGGTGAAGATCCGGCGAGTGAAGACTTTGGTGCGCGGCGCTTCGCAGCCGATCCGGGGCCGCCGGTGGTCGGCCTTGGCCGTATTTCGATCGATGCGCACTCGCAGTACTTCGATCCGGAGCTGGACTCTGCTTCGGCTGACAGCATCGCGATGGTTGTCGCAGGGTCTGGCCACAAGGTTAAGCAGGAGAGTGCGCGTTGAGGCGTCCAATGTGGCCCGTAATGATCGCCGGATGTATCGCTCTGGCAGTATTTGGGTGCACAACAGATAAAGGTTCAGACATGGACATGCAAGCTGCTGCGGAACGATCGGATGAGATTCTCGATTCCGTACTTATGGAGATTCAGCCGGAGCTGCGGTGGACGCATGGCCCCACGACCGTGGGCAGTTGCGATGTGTCACGCAGGCGCGTCGTCATGACCGATATTTCTGCCGCGAGGAGGGGGAATCTCTTAGGGGTGGTGGATCGGTTCTGGCGCAAGAGTGGATATCGTATGACGGTTATCAATAACGATGCTGATTTTCCGGCAATCTATGCCCGAACGAGTGACGGGTTCGGTGTGCGGCTCCGCATCGGGGGCAAGGGGCAAGCCTTCTTTCAGGTAGACACGCCCTGTGTTCGTGAGTCCGAAGTGGCCGACTCCACAAGCCAGGCGACGGCCCCCCTGTACGAGGGCGTGGAGCTCATCCCCCGCCCCAACATCCACTCCGACTTCTGGTCGGCAGGCGCCCCCGGGGTGGCGGCAACAGGGTCGTGATCGGGGCAAGTTGGCTCAACTGGGCTGGTGTGTGCGGGCTTTGAGCCCTGTATTGGGTCCTGGGGCCCATGTCGTGTCCCCTGCCCGTGTGGTCGCATACGCGGAGTGACTGATCTGTCGCCCGTTCCGCCCACTCACGAGGTAGGGGACTGCTCTTGTCCGGCATACGAAGAAGCGCGGTCCCTGTTGGCGTCGATGTAAGCGCTGCCGTAGCGGGTTCGGGGCGGTTGATGCCCCGGCCGTTGCAGGCGGTGCTGATCCTTCTTCACGTTCTCTTCGTGGCCACCCTGGTGGGTGCGATCAGGGCCCTGTCGACGGCGTCCTCGGTGGACGCGGTCGACGGGTACCTTCTCGGGTTGTTGCTCTACGCGTCGTTACCCGGCATTGGCGCCTTCGTGCTGTCGCTGTACGTCCGTAAGGGCGGCGTTCGGGTCTGGTACGGGCTTCTCGCCGTGCAGGCGTGGATCGTCCTCGGCGCCCTCGCGGAGCTGAGCGGCGGGGCCGGGGCGGGGGGTGTCGCCCGGTTGGTGATACCGACGGCCGCCATCGTGCTGCTGTGCCGGCCGGGGAGCCGTCGATGGTTCCGGAGCGGTCTGGAGCAGCGGGCCGAGCAACGGCTGTTCAGCTTCGCCCGGATGATGAGGCTCCGCCGCGACGCCGGGCAGACCGCGCTGGAGTATCTGGGCCTCGTCCTCGTGGTCGTCGCCCTCGTCGGCGGGCTGACGGCCACCGGAACGGGCAGGCAGCTCACCGCGGAGATCCGTAGCGTTATCTGCGAACTCACCGGTGGCTCGTGTCCGGCGCCGGGGCATGACGTCGTGGCCGGCGGCGGAAGCGCCGGCAGCGGCAGCGGCAGCGGCAGCGGGAGCGGCAACAGCGCCGGAGACAGCAGCGGTCACGATGATGCTTCGGGTGCCGGTACGGACGGCGGTGCTGGAGCCGACGGCGGCGGTGGTGACGAGTCCAGTCTCACCGGTGGTGCCGGCAGCACCGGTACCAGCGGTGGCGCCCGTGACACCGGAGGGACCGCGACCACCGGAAGCACTGGTGGCACTGGTGGCACTGGCGGTACTGGCGGCGTTGGTGGCACTGGCGGAGACAGCGGCAGCACCGCCGGGAACGGCGGCAGCGGCTCCGGTGACACTTCAGGTCCCCAAGGGGGCGACCCAGGCGGCGACGCCTTCCCCCCGAGCGATGCCATCGTGCCGGTCGACGCGGGTAGACCCGCGGGCCCCAACGGCGGCGGGTTCCTCGACGGGTTCCTCGGGGACGGGCTCGGCGGCGACGTCCAAGGGGTCGTCGACGCGGTCCTGCGGCCCGGCGAGAGCGGTCAGGGCATCGTCGACCAGTGGGGGCGCGACACCCAGGGCGCGGGTGAGAAGTGGGAGCGGGGCGACTACGTCGGCGCCGCCTGGGACTGGAACAAGGCGGTCGGCGGCGCCGGCGCCGGGCTGGCGATACCCGGCTCGGGGGCGCGGGTCGACGCCGAGGTGCGGGACGCCGAGCGCGCGCACCTGAGCGGGCGGATCCCGCAGAACGCCACGCCCGCCGGGAACAAGGCCTGGTGGGACGGGCTCTCGCCGGAGGAGCGCGACCGGTACATCGAGCTGGTCCCGGAGCGGATCGGCAATCTCGACGGCATCCCGGTCCTCGCGCGCGACGCCGCCAACCGCAGGAATCTTCCCGCGCTGATCGACAAGCTGGAGGGGATCGACACCGACAAGGCCCGTGACCAGCTGGCCGGGCTGCGGGAGATCGAGCGGCAGCTCAAGGAGGACGGGAAGCCGCCCATGTACCTCATCGGGATCGGTGACGAGGGCAACGGGCGGGCCATCGTCTCGTTCGGCAATCCGGACGCCTCCCAGAACGTGTCGGCGTACGTACCGGGGCTCAACACCTCGCTCGATGAGGAGTTCGCCAAGAACGACCTCGGGCGGGCCCGGGACACCGCGATCGGGGCGCAGGGGTACGACGACTCAACGGCGTCCATCGTCTGGCTCGGGTACGACGCGCCGCAGCTGCCGGACAAGGACGGGGCGGCGGGCTACTTCGCCGTCATGGGCACGGGGCGCGCCGAGAAGGGCGGGGCGGCCTACCGCGACTTCATGGGCGGGATCTCCGTGACCAACCAGAACAAGAACCCGCACATGACGGCCATCGGGCACTCCTACGGGTCCCGGACCGTGGGCGCCGCGGCGGCCCGGCCCGGCGGGATCCCCGGGGTCGACGACATCATCCTGGTCGGCAGTCCGGGGGTCGGCGTCGACCACGCCGTGGACCTCGGCGTCGGCAGCGAGCACGTCTTCGTGGGTGCCGCCGCCAACGACCCGGTGACCAAGCTGCCCTCGAAGACCCAGGTGGTGGTGGGCGGCATCGGGCTGGCCCTGGGCGGCCCCGGTGGGGCCTATCTGACCGGCGATCTGGCCGATCCGGGTGACGACGACCTCTGGTTCGGGAAGGATCCGGCGAGCAAGGCGTTCGGGGCGCGGCGCTTCCCGGTGGCCGACGGTCCGCCGCTCGTCAGCGGGAGCGGTATCAGTCTGGACTCGCACTCGAACTACTTCAGCCCGGAACGCGACGCCGTGTCCGCGGACAGCATCGCCCTGATCGTGTCGGGCAACGCCGACCGGCTCAAGATGGAGGAACCGAAGTGAGTCGAGCGAAGCGGACTCTGCCCCTCGGCGCGGTGGTCCTCGCCCTGGGTGTTGTGCTGTCCGGGTGCGGGAGTGAGGACGGAAGCGCGCGCGACGGAGGCGTGAGCACCGGAAAGGAGCGCGGGATGGACATGCAGGAGGCTGCCGAGCAGTCCGACGCGATGCTGGACGCGGTCCTCAAGGGCATCGACCCCGATGTGCGGTGGGCCCACGGGCCGACCACCACCCGCGCCTGCGGTGTGACCCGCCGGCGGACCGTCATGACGGTCGTCTCCCCCGAACTCCGTCAGACGTTCCTGGACCGTGCGGAGACGTTCTGGCGGAAGAACGACTACCGGATCAAGGCGGTCAACAAGGACGAGAAGTTCCCGGCGGTCTACGCGGTCACGAAGAGCGGGTTCGGTGTCAGCGTCTCCTTCCGGGGGAAGGGACAGGCCTTCCTGGAGGCCGACAGCCCGTGCGTGAAGGAGTCCAAGGTCGCCGCTCCCACCGCCGAGCCGAACGGTCCGGCGTACAAGGACGTCTATCCGCTGCCCCGTCCCAACGTCCGCTCCGACTTCTGGTCGGGGGCGGGCGGCTGAGGCCGCGTCACCCCTGGTGCCGGTGAGCCGTCGGCGCCCCCGTGTGCTTCGGGTGCGCCGGTGGTGTGCCGCGGATGACTCGTACACACCGTCGAAAACGGCTCTGAAGCGCGCCCCGATGGGGGATGGTTGAGGGGTGCGGAAATTCTGGGTGTTCGGTGGCATCGGCGTCGGCATGGTCATGTGCTTCCTGGCGCTGCTTGTCGTCGGTACGTACTCCGCCGCCGCCGGGCTCGCCGGGGCGGGGGGCGGTGGTGCCGTCGCGCTGGCCAAGGGGGCGGTCCCGGCGCGGTTCCAGCCGCTGGTGCAGAAGTGGGGCAACCTCTGTCCCGCCATCAACCCGGCGCTGCTGGCCGCGCAGTTGTACCAGGAGAGCGGCTGGAACCCGCAGGCGCAGAGCCACGCCGCCGCGCAGGGCATCGCCCAGTTCATCCCCGGTACGTGGGCCACGCACGGGATCGACGGCAACGGCGACGGCAAGCGGGACGTGTGGGACCCCGCCGACGCGATCCCCTCGGCCGCCTCGTACGACTGCGAGCTCGCCGGGTATGTGAAGAAGGTGCCGGGCGACCCGACGAGCAACATGCTCGCCGCGTACAACGCCGGCGCCTACGCGGTGATCAAGTACGGCGGCGTCCCGCCGTACAAGGAGACACAGAACTACGTCAAGATCATCCGCTCGCTGGA
Organism: Streptomyces sp. NPDC091287; assembly: GCF_044768525.1. NCBI lineage: Bacteria > Bacillati > Actinomycetota > Actinomycetes > Kitasatosporales > Streptomycetaceae > Streptomyces > Streptomyces sp. NPDC091287. The sequence goes on along the minus strand of NZ_JBIVUV010000012.1, from coordinate 260,191 downwards.
GAAGAGCTTCGCCCGGCCCGTCGGCCGCGTCGCACCCTCCCGGCAGGCCGCCGGGGCCATCTACTTCGCACAGAAGAAGCTCGGCACGCCGTATCTGTGGGGCGGCAACGGTACGCCGGAGCAGCAGGGCCGGTTCGACTGTTCGGGGCTGACCCAGGCGGCGTACCGGACCGTCGGCATCGAGCTGCCGCGCGTCGCCAACGACCAGTACAACGCGGGCCCGCATCCCTCGCGGGACGAGCTGCTCCCGGGGGATCTGGTGTTCTTCTCCGACGACCTCACCAACTCGCGTGCGATCCGGCACGTCGGGCTGTACGTCGGGGGCGGCTATATGATCAACGCGCCGTTCACCGGGGCGGTCATCCGGTTCGACAAGATCGATACGCCGGACTACTTCGGTGCGACACGGGTCACCAAGGACGGCGCCGCCGCCCTTCCGACGGATCTGCCCACAGGGTGACGGATGTCTCCCGGATGTCTGCCGCACATCCGCCGGCGGCTCCCGGCGGCTCCCGGCGGCTCCTGGCGTCTTCCGTACGGGTGTATCGTCCGGGGCTTCCGGAGCGGCCAGGGGTGCTGACGGGCAGTCGGCCGTGGCCGGAACTCTCTGTGAAGCCTGGGCCCTGAGCTGCGATGACGAGTCACTCTTCGATAACGTCATGGTGATCATTCGGTGGAGAGCGGAACGCACACGACGGCCGGGCCGTTCCCTGGACAGGGGACGGGAACGGCATGCGCACTGACCATGCGTCCTCACTGACCATGCGTCGCAGTGATGCAGTACGGCGATGCTGTGCAGTGCGGTAGCGGACAGCACCGGACACGGGGGTTCGACCACGGCGGCGTGCAAGGACGCGCGTCGCAGCAGAAGAAGCAGACAAGGCAAGGGGCCGCAGCAGATGGCTGGACTCGAACTCGACGGGTCGAACCCGGACGTCAGTCTGCTCTACGACATCAACGGCCTCGCGAAGGCCGCTCCGACCTGGTTCGACCGGGTCATGGAGTTCGTCGGCGAGTACGGGATCATGTTCGGCCTGGTGCTGGTGGGCCTGTGGTGCTGGTGGAGCATGCGCAAGCGCGGGACGGCCGAGGACTCGGTGACGGCTGCCGCCGCCATCGTCTGGGCGCCGCTCGCCGCCGCCATCGCGATCCTCGTCAACGTCCCGATCCGCGGTTTCGTCGAACGGCCGCGCCCGTTCAACGACCACGAAGGCCTTGAGGTCCTGATCCACGGCAAGACGGACTTCTCGTTCGTCAGCGACCACTCCACCCTGGCGATGGGCATCGCCGTCGGCATCTTCGTGGCGAACCGGAAGTTCGGCTTCGTCGCGATCGGCCTCGCGCTCTTCGCCGGCTTCAGCCGGGTCTACATGGGCGTCCACTATCCGACCGACGTGATCGGCGGGTTCGCCCTCGGTACGGCGGTCGCCCTGCTGCTGGCCCCGCTCGCCATGGCGCTGCTGACCCCGCTGATGGCGGCGATCGCCCGCTCGCCGCGGGTGGGCTGGTTCGTCCGGTCGAAGAGCGCGGCCGTCGCGGACGAGCACGGCGAGGCGATGGGCATCCCCGAGCCGCGGCCCGGTTCCGGACGGGGCGACCCGGGGGAGAAGGACCTGGCCGCCTGACGGTCTTCTCCCTTCTCTCCCCGCCCTTCTCTCCCCGCCTTCTCTCTCCGCCCTTCTCTTCAGCTCTCTTCAGCTGATCGAACGGTTCTTCCGATCCCCCGGACGCCTCTGAGCGTCTGGGGGATCGTGCTTCGACCAGGTCCCGCGGGCGGGCGGGTCAGGGGGTGGCGAGGTGTTTCGCGGCGTCGGTACGGGCCAGGTCCCGGGACCTGCGTGCCGGTCCCGACCAGCCGCAGGTGCAGCGGGCCAGGCAGAACGAGCCGCGTTCGATCGTCGTGGCGCTGTGCCCGGCCGACGGGCCGGGCGGGGGAGCGGTGGCGGAGTCGGACGGGGGCCCCGGGGCGGTGGGGGCCAGGACCACGACGGGGGCCGCCGAGGGAGCCGGGGCTGTCCGGGCGCGAGTGCGGGGGACGGTGGTGCGGGCCGGGGCGGGGAGATCCTCATGCACACGACCACGGTACTGGCCACAGCCGGCGAACGGGGGGCCGCGCCCGGGGCTTCTGCCCACAGGGCACCGAACCCGGAGACGGAGCCCGCGGCTCCCCTGCCCGGCCACAACAGGCCACGGCTCCCCCGCCGGGCCACAACGCGCCGGGGGCGCGTGACGGGGGACGTCGGCGGTCGTTATGCGGGGCGGGTGAGGGCTCGGCCGGGCGGTAGTCGTTGGGGGTTGGCAGGCGATGGTGGTGCAGCAGTACAGGGACGGAGGCAGGGCCCGTGCTGTTCGCGCCCTCGCCGCGGCCGGAGTGATCGCGGTCAGCGCCGGGTGTTTCGGCGGGGGCGCGGGGAGCGGCGCGAGCGACGGTTCCGGGCGGCGCTCCGTGGCCGCCGATCGTCCGCTCGATCTGCTCGGGCAGGCGGCGGACGTCCTCGTCGAGGCCGGCGGCGCGGAGACCCGTACGTCGATGGAGACGGCGGCCGGCGGGACGCGGGTGACGATCCGGGGGCAGGGCTCGTACGACTTCCGCCGGCAGCTGGGGCGGCTCAAGGTGGTGCTGCCCGAGGAAGCCGCGGGTGCGGACGGACACCGGCCGATCACCGAGCTGCTGGCCCCCGGGGCGCTGTACATGAAGAACCGCGGTGCCGGGGTGCCCGACGACAAGTGGGTCAGGATCGACACGACCACGCTGAAGGACGGCAACCTCCTCACCGGCGGGGCCACCGACCCGATGGCGGCGGCCGAACTGCTGCGCGGCGCGGCCGATGTGACCTATGCGGGGAAGTCCGAGCTGGCCGGGGTGACGGTGCATCACTACCGGGGGGTCGCGGATCTGGGCCGGGCGGCCCGGGCCGCGTCGCCGCAGTCGCGCGGGGCGCTGAGCGCGGCGGCGAAAGGGTTCAGCAAGGACGCCGTCCCGTTCGACGCCTACCTGGACGAGGACGGCCGGCTGCGGAAGGTGCGGCACCGGTTCACGTTCTCCGCCGAGGGCCCGGAGGTGTCGGTGGTCTCGACGCTGTTGCTGTACGGGTTCGGGCTGCCGGTCACGGTGACGCTGCCGGACGAGGACGCCATCTACACCGGCGAGATCCGACAGGGGTGAGCGTGGCGGGGGCGGCGGGACGGCCGGGCGACGGGACGGGGCGGCGACGGTGTTACGGGCCGGGCCGGGCCGGGCCGAGACGGGCCGAGACGGGGCGGCGACGGTGTCGGGCCGGGCCGAGACGGGGCGGCGACGGTGTTGGGCCGGGCCGGGCCGAGACGGTGTTGGGCCGGGCCGGGGCGGCCGGGACGGGCCGGGTGGTGGGGTCGGTTGGGAGGGGGCGCAAAATGATCCGTCCGTGCCATGCGCGGTGCCTATCACGCTCCCTAGGCTGGGAAGCCGGTGTGCCAGGGGCCGGTGACGGCCGGGAGACGGCAGAGAGAGGTGACGCAGGTGGTGACGCTCAGCGCTCGAAACGCTCAGGACTGTGTGGCCCTCGCCGAGATCGAGCTGTGCGGCGAACTGATGATCGCCGCGTCGGCGGCGGGCGAGGAACGCCTCAGTCCCGACCGGATCGACGAAGTGCTCGACGTACGCGGTGCGGAGTCCTGGGCGACGGTCCCCCGACAGGCCGCTCGCCGGGGGTGACGCCCCTTTCCTCCGCACCGCCACCGCTCACGGGGGCGCGCCTCAGGTGCGGAGCAGGCGGGCGATGGCCTTCGTGGCCTCCTCGACCTTCGCGTCGACCTCCTCGCCGCCCTTGACGGCCGCGTCGGCGACACAGTGGCGCAGGTGCTCCTCCAGCAGCTGGAGGGCGAAGGACTGGAGCGCCTTGGTGGACGCCGACACCTGGGTGAGTATGTCGATGCAGTAGACGTCCTCGTCGACCATGCGCTGGAGGCCGCGGATCTGGCCCTCGATGCGGCGGAGCCGTTTGAGGTGCTCGTCCTTCTGGTGGTGGTAACCGTGAATGCCGCGGTCGTGGTCGGTGACGATGTCCACAGGGGCGGCCGCCCCCGCGTCCGGGGCCGCCACGCCCGTTGATTCCGTCCCTGTGGTCCCGGTCGTGGTCATCTGCGTCCTCCCGTTGCTGTCCTCTGAGTGTCCCTGCCGGTAAGTGTCCCTGCCGGAACGCGGAAATGCGGAACCTCGGGCCCGCTGTTGTGCCGTGGGGCTGTGCCGGGCGGTTCCGCCGCCTTGCCCCGCCCCCGCGGCACCGTGCCGTATTGATACCCCTGCCGGGTATATGGTAACGAATCCCGCCGAACCGTGACCGGGGGTCCGTGCTGATCGCCGGGTTCGATGGGCGACACTGAAGAACGCCGGTTAGCCGTGGCCGGATGATGCGCCTAGCATCAGCCTGACCAAATCCAAAGCATCCCGAGGACCCCACGTGCGCTTTCGTCTGACCCCCAGGGAGACGAGCTTCTACGACATGTTCTCCGCGTCCGCGGACAACATTGTCACGGGCTCGAAACTCCTGATGGAACTGCTCGGGGCGGATTCTGCCTCCCGAGTCGAGATCGCGGAGCGTATGCGGGCAGCGGAGCACGCGGGGGACGATGCCACCCACGCGATCTTCCACCAGCTGAACTCCTCCTTCATCACGCCGTTCGACCGCGAGGACATCTACAAGCTGGCGTCCTCGCTCGACGACATCATGGACTTCATGGAGGAGGCCGTCGACCTGGTCGTTCTCTACCAGGTCCAGGAGCTCCCCAAGGGCGTCGAGAAGCAGATCGAGGTGCTGGCCCGGGCGGCGGAACTGACCGCCGAGGCCATGCCGGGGCTGCGGACCATGGACAACCTCACCGAGTACTGGATCGAGATCAACCGTCTGGAGAACCAGGCCGATCAGGTCCACCGCAAGCTGCTGGCCCAGCTCTTCAACGGCAAGTACGACGCCATGGAGGTGCTGAAGCTCAAGCAGATCGTGGATGTGCTGGAAGAGGCGGCTGACGCGTTCGAGCACGTCGCGAACACCGTGGAGACCATCGCGGTCAAGGAGTCCTGAACCTCGTGGACACCTTTGCGCTGATCGTGACCATCGGTGTCGCGCTCGGCTTCACGTATACGAACGGCTTCCACGACTCGGCGAACGCCATCGCCACCTCGGTCTCCACCCGGGCGCTGACGCCGCGTGCGGCCCTTGCGATGGCGGCGGTGATGAACCTCGCGGGCGCCTTCCTGGGCCAGGGGGTCGCCAAGACCGTCAGCGAGGGCCTGATCGCGACGCCCGTGGGGCAGAAGGGGATGGGGATCCTGTTCGCGGCGCTGGTCGGCGCGATCATCTGGAACCTCATCACCTGGTACTACGGCCTTCCCTCCTCGTCCTCGCACGCCCTGTTCGGCGGCATGGTCGGGGCGGCGCTGGCCGGCGGCACGGACGTCATCTGGTCCGGGGTGCTGGAGAAGGTCGTCATCCCGATGTTCATCTCCCCGTTCGTCGGCCTGATCGCCGGCTATCTGGTGATGGTCGGCATCATGTGGATATTCCGGAAGTCCAACCCGCACAAGGCCAAGCGCGGCTTCCGGATCGCGCAGACGGTCTCGGCGGCGGGCATGGCGCTCGGCCACGGCCTCCAGGACGCGCAGAAGACCATGGGCATCGTCGTGATGGCCCTGGTCATCGCGGACATCGAGGGCCCCAACGACGAGATCCCCGTCTGGGTCAAGATCGCCTGTGCGCTGATGCTCTCGCTGGGCACGTACGCGGGCGGCTGGCGCATCATGCGGACCCTCGGCCGCAAGATCATCGAGCTGGACCCGCCGCAGGGCTTCGCGGCGGAGACGACCGGCGCCTCGATCATGTTCGGGTCGGCGTTCCTGTTCCACGCGCCGATCTCGACGACGCACGTCATCACCTCCGCGATCATGGGCGTCGGGGCGACCAAGCGGGTGAACGCGGTGCGCTGGGGCGTCGCGAAGAACATCATCCTGGGCTGGTTCATCACCATGCCGGCCGCGGCGCTGGTCGCCGCGCTCAGCTACGGAGCGGTTCTCCTGCTCTTCGGCTGAGCCGCCGGTGCGCGGTGATCCGGACGGGTTGGTTACACGTGTGGGTCCGCCCCCGTTCTCGTACGAGAACGGGGGCGGACCCTTTCGCCTTGTGGTGGCACCGCCATGCAGCACCGCAAGGCTGTCTGTGGGGTGGGACAGAGGGGCGTGGTGGCCCGTGGCCGGGGTGGCTCAGCCGAAGCGGCCGGAGATGTAGTCCTCCGTGGCCTGGACCGACGGGTTGGAGAAGATCCGCTCCGTCTCGTCTATCTCGATGAGCCGGCCGGGCTTGCCGACCGCCGAGAGGTTGAAGAACGCGGTGCGGTCCGAGACGCGGGCCGCCTGCTGCATGTTGTGCGTCACGATGACGATCGTGAAGCGCTCCTTCAGCTCGCCGATCAGGTCCTCGATGGCGAGCGTCGAGATCGGGTCCAGCGCCGAGCACGGCTCGTCCATCAACAGGACCTGCGGCTCGACCGCGATGGCGCGGGCGATGCACAGGCGCTGCTGCTGGCCGCCGGAGAGTCCGGAGCCGGGCTTGTTGAGGCGGTCCTTGACCTCGTTCCAGAGGTTCGCGCCGCGCAGGGACCTCTCCACGACGTCGTTGAGCTCGCTCTTGCGGTAGCTGCCGTTCAGCCGCAGCCCCGCCGCCACGTTGTCGAAGATCGACATGGTGGGGAAGGGGTTCGGGCGCTGGAAGACCATGCCGACCGTGCGGCGCACGGTGACCGGGTCGACGTTGGCGTCGTAGAGGTTCTCGTCGTCCAGCAGCACCTTGCCCTCGACGCGGCCGCCGGGGGTCACCTCGTGCATCCGGTTCAGGGTGCGCAGGAAGGTGGACTTGCCGCAGCCGGAGGGGCCGATGAAGGCGGTCACGGAGCGGGGCTCCACGGTCATCGAGATGTCCTCGATGGCCTTGTGGCTGCCGTAGAAGGCGTTGAGGCCGCTGATGTCGATGCGCTTGGCCATGGAAATCACTGCTTCTTTCGGGAGGTCGCTGTGGCCGCGTCAGCGACCGGTCTTCGGGGCCTTCCAGCGGGCGATGCCGCGGGCCACCAGATTCAGGATCATGACGAAGGCGATCAGCACCAGGGCGGCGGCCCAGGCGCGGTCGTAGGCCGCGACCTCGCCGATCTTGTACTGCTCGTAGATGTAGAACGGCAGCGAGGACTGGGCGCCTTCGAAGGGGTTCGTGTTGATCAGCGGGTTGCCGAAGACCAGCAGGATGATCGGCGCGGTCTCACCGGCGATACGGGCGATGGCGAGCATGACGCCCGTGGTGATGCCGCCGATCGCGGTGGGCAGGACCACCTTCAGGATAGTGCGCCACTTCGGGATGCCGAGGGCGAGGGAGGCCTCGCGCAGCTCGTTGGGGACGAGCTTGAGCATCTCCTCGGTGGAGCGGACCACGACGGGGATCATCAGGATCGTCAGGGCCAGCGCGCCCATCAGGCCGGAGGGCTCGATCGAGGCGATCAGCATGATCGACAGGATGAAGAGGCCGGCCACGATGGACGGGATGCCCGTCATCACGTCGACGAAGAACGTGACGGCCTTGGCCAGCGCGCCCTTGCCGTACTCGACGAGGTACACGGCGGTCAGCAGGCCGAGCGGGGCGGAGATCACCGTGGCGATGCCGACCTGCTCCAGGGTGCCGATCAGCGCGTGGTAGACGCCGCCGCTGGCCTCGGAGCCGAGCACGCCGGCCATCGAGTGGGTGAGGAAGTAGCCGTCGAGGCGCTCCGCGCCGCGGACGATCGTCGTCCACAGCAGCGAGGCCAGCGGGACGACGGCGATCAGGAAGCAGACCCACATCACGCTGGTGGCGAGGCGGTCCTTGGCCTGGCGCTGGTTCTCGACGATCGTCGTGGTGACGTAGGAGATGGCCAGGAAGAGCAGGGCCGAGATCATGCCCCACTGGATGCGGCTCTCCCAGCCGGCGGCCAGCGAGACGCCGACGCCGAGCGCGACCGAGACGACGGCGAAGCCGAGCGGGGCGAGGCGGGGCAGGGAGCGGCTGCCGAGGCTGCTCTTGGGACCGGGTGATGCGGGCGTCGGGCGCTCGATGACGCCGGTGGGTGCGTGGCTCATGCGTTGGCCCCCGAGTACTCCTTGCGGCGGGCGATGATGAGCCGGGCCGCGCCGTTGACCAGCAGGGTGAGGACGAAGAGGACGAGGCCGGAGGCGATCAGGGCGTCCCGCCCGAACGCGTCGGCCTCGCCGAACTTGGCCGCGATGTTCTGGGCGAACGTCCCGCCGCCCGGGTTGAGCACGTGCAGCGAGATGAGGAAGCTCGGGGAGAGGACCGTGGCGACGGCCATCGTCTCGCCGAGCGCGCGGCCGAGGCCGAGCATCGAGGCGGAGATGATGCCGGAGCGGCCGAAGGGCAGCACCGAGAGGCGGATGACCTCCCAGCGGGTGGCGCCGAGCGCGAGCGCGGCTTCCTCGTTCATCTTCGGGACCTGGAGGAAGACCTCGCGGCTGACGCTGGTCACGATCGGCAGGATCATGATCGCGAGCAGGATGCCGACGGTGAAGAGCGAGCGGGCGACGCCGACCTCGGTCTTCTCGAAGATGTACGTCCAGCCGAAGAACTGGTCGAGCCAGAGGTTCAGGCCCTCCAGGTACGGCACCAGGACGAGCGCGCCCCAGATGCCGTAGACGATGCTCGGCACGGCGGCCAGCAGGTCGACCACGTACGCGATGGGGGCGGCCAGCTTGCGCGGCGCGTAGTGCGAGATGAACAGGGCGATGCCGACAGCGATCGGAACCGCGATGACCATCGCGATGATCGAGCTGACGACGGTGCCGAAGAGCAGGACCGCGATGCCGAAGACCGGCGGGTCGCCGGCCGGGTTCCAGTCGAAGGTGGTGAGGAAGTTGCCCTCGTTCTTCGAGATGGCGATGACGGAGCGGTAGGTGAGGAACACGGCGATCGACGCCATGATCACGAGCAGCAGGATGCCCGAGCCGCGGGAGAGGCCCAGGAAGATCTTGTCGCCCATGCGCCCGGTGGGCCGGGGGCTGGGCCGCGGGACCGGCGGCGCCGGTGGCGTGTCTATCGGTGTGGTGGAAGCCATGGTCTTTCCGGTCTGTGTGGGGGAGCGGTGTGCTCCCCTGGCGGCGGTGCACCGGATGGAGAGTGGGCGGGAGGCGGGCCGGTCCGGAGGGGTGCGCCGGGCCGGCCTGCCGGTGACGTGTCGCGTCGGTGGCGCGGGGCGCCGCTGACGGTTACGCCGGTGGGCGGCCGGGCCGGGTGGGCCCGGCCGCCGCGGGTGTTACGAGAGGGAGCCGATGGTCTCGCGGACCTTGGCGTTGATCTCGGCCGGGATCGGTGCGTAGCCGGCGTCGGTCAGGATCTTCTGGCCGTCGTCGGAGGCCGTGTAGGAGAGGAAGGACTTGACCGTGTCGAGGGTCTCGGGCTTGTTGCCGGTGTCGCAGACGACCTCGTACGTCACCAGGACCAGCGGGTAGGCGCCCTCGGCCTTGGTGGTGTAGTCGAGGTCGAGCGCCAGGTCCTTGCCGGTGCCCTTGACCTTGGCGGCGGCGATGGCCTTGGAGGCGTTCTCCGAGGTGGCCTTCACCGGGGCGGCGCCACCGGTGTTGATGTCCACGGTCGGGATGGACTGGGACTTGGCGTAGGAGAGCTCGAAGTAGCCGATCGCGCCGTCGACCTGCTTGACCTGGGCGGCGACACCGGAGGAGCCGGACGCGGCCTGGCCACCGGGGGCCGGCCACTTCTTCTCGGCCTCGTACTTCCAGTCGCTCGGGGCGGCCGCGCCGAGGTACTTGCCGAGGTTCTGCGTGGTGCCGGAGTCCTCGGAGCGGTGGAAGGCCTGGATCGCCTTGTCCGGCAGCTCGACGCCGTCGTTCAGCTTGGCGATCGCCGGGTCGTTCCACTTCTTGATCTTGCTGTCGAAGATCTTGGCGAGGGTCGAGGCGTCCAGCGTGAGGCTGTCGACACCCTCCAGGTGGAAGCCGATCGCGACCGGGCCGCCGACCATCGGCAGGTTGATGCCCTGGCCGGTCTTGCACATCTTCTTGGAGTCGGCGACCTCCTCGGGCTTCAGCGCCGAGTCGGAGCCGGCGAAGCCGACGGTGCCCTGGTTGAAGGCGACGATGCCCTCGCCGGAGGAGGAGGAGTTGTAGTTGATCTGCACGCCGGGACAGGCGGCCATGTAGTTCTTGACCCAGAGGTCCATGGCGTTCTTCTGAGCGCTGGAGCCGGAGGCGCGCAGCTGGCCCTTGGCCTTGCCGCAGTCGACGTTCGACGCGGCGGTCGTCTTCTCGCCCGTCCCGGCCGTACCGCCACCGGTGTTGTCGTCCGAACCGCACGCCGTGAGGACCAGGGCGCCGGAGACGGCGAGGGCACCGAGCGCGGTGGCACGAAGCCGGTTCTTGCGCTGAAGCTTCACTTTCGGGTGTTCCTTCCAGGAGCCGCCGTGGTCAGTTCGTTCTACGACGGCGTGCGATGAGGAGCGGTGCTGTGGCTTGCCGCCGCGCACCGTGTACGTCCGAAATTAGGCAGAACAGGTGAAGCCGCCGACGGGGGAGAGTGAACGGCAGGTGAACCGTGTCGGGCAGGCGGGTGCGGGCCGGTCCGGGGTGGTGGCCCAGGGGGCATGGATCTGGGCGGCGGTGGCCGGGGTGCGGACCGGGCCGGTGCCCGGGGACATGGGTCAGGGTGGTGGCGGCCGGGGTGCGGACCGGGCCGGTGCCCGGGGACATGGGTCAGGGTGGTGGCGGCCGGGGTGCGGTTCGGAACGCGGATCAGGGCGCGGCGAGGGTGTCCAGCAGGGCGGTCAGCTGCCGGGCGTCGCGGGGCTGGGTGAGCCGGACGCGGGCGGCGTCGGGGGCCAGCCACAGGATGCGGTCCACCTCGTCGTTGGCGGTGAAGGAGCCGCCGGTCGCCTCGGCCGCCCAGTAGGCGACCTCCTTGGGCCGGCCGTCCACCGGGTAGCGGGAGGTCGGCAGCCGGTCCCCCGGGGCGCAGTGGTGGCCGGTCTCCTCCAGCACCTCCCGTACGGCGGCGGCCAGCGGGTCCTCGCCGCGCTTCAGCTTGCCCTTGGGGAAGGACCAGTCGTCGTAGCGGGGCCGGTGGACCAGGCAGACCTCGACGCCGCCCCCGTCCGGGGCGCGGCGCCACAGCACGCAGCCCGCGGCCAGGACGGTGCCGGTGCGGTTCCTCACGGGCCCGGTGGCCCCCGGGTCCCCGCTCATGGGGTGCTCAGGGCCGCGGCGTACGGCCAGGTCTCCCGGAACACGGCCCGTGCCGCCTCCACCTCGTGGCGCTGGTCCGCGTGGAGCACGCCCAGCGCGTACGCCGTGGCCGGGGCGATCCGGGGGGTGCGGGCCGCCGCTGCCGCCGCCCCGGCCGCCTCGACGGCGTCCCGGTGCAGGTCGAGGGCGTGGCCCGCGCCGGTCAGGGCGGGGTCGGTGGCGCCGAGGACGACCTCGTGGGCGTACCGGTGCAGCCGCAGCAGCAGGCGGGTCTGGTGCCACGCCGCGTCCTGTGCCTCGTTGTACGGCTCCGTGTCGTCGGGTGGCAGGGCGGCCACGGCGGTGAGGAGGCGTTGCTCGGCGCGTTCGGCGGGCTCCAGGAGGGCCTCGGCGGTCCGGCCCGCGGGGCCGGGAGCCAGGGGGACGTCGGAGGCCAGGAGCGCCACGGCGTCGGCGACCGCGTGGAAGCGGGAGGAGCCGAGCGCCTGGAGGGCCGCGGAGTGGGACCGGGTCCGGGCGAGGGTGAGGCGGCGTTCCAGCAGCGCCCCCGCCCGTGCGGCGCCGACCCCGAGGGCGGCGCGGCCCTGGGCGTCGGAGGTGGCGCTCTCCCCGGCGGCCCGGACGCCCCGGGCGGCGGGGAGAGCGGGGCCGGAGAGCTGGTGCAGGGCCTCGACGAGCCGGGTGAGGCGGCCCGCGTAGGCGTGTTCGCGGGCGAGGATGCCGGAGAGCCAGGCCAGTTCGGCGCGGAGCTGATCGGCCCAGAGCGGGTCGAGCGCGGCCCGGAAGGTGTGCAGAGCGCCGCTGATCCGGCGGGCCGAGCGGCGCAGTGCGCGGGTGGCGGCCGCGGCGTCGTGGCCGCCGGAGTCCGCGGGGGCGCTGTGCTCGTGGTGCAGGCGCAGGCTCCGCAGGAACTCGGCTGCCTGCCCCCGGAGGTAGGGCGCGAGGACCGCCTCCGTGGTCAGGTCCCCGGCGGGGCGGGTGCCGGTGGGGCGGGAGCCGGCGGGGTCCGGGGGGCGAGCCGCACCGGTCGTGCCGGCGAGCTGTGCCCCCGGCCCCGTGGCCTCGGCGAGGCGCTGTGCCCCCGGCCCCGTGGCCTCGGCGGGCGGCGCGTCCGGTGTGGTGCCGGGGGCCGCGTCCGGCGTGGGCCGGGTCGTCGTCTGCTGGTCAGGGCGTCGCACGCCTGCGCCTCCGGGCGTCGATGAGCATTTCCTGGACGTGCCGCAGCGGCTGGCCGTCCGCGTCCGTGGCGTGCCGGGTCCAGTTTCCGTCGGGGCCCAGGTGCCAGGAGGAGGTGGTGTCGGCCATACCGGTCTCCAGGAGTCGGCTGAGTGCGGCGCGGTGGGCGGGGTCGGTGACCCGGACCAGGGCTTCGATCCGGCGGTCGAGATTGCGGTGCATCATGTCGGCGCTGCCGAACCACACCTCGGGCTCGCCGCCGTTGCCGAAGGAGAAGACCCGGGAGTGTTCGAGGAAGCGGCCGAGTATGGAGCGGACCCGGATGTTCTCGGAGAGCCCGGCGACGCCGGGGCGGATCGCGCAGATCCCGCGCACCCAGATGTCGACGGGCACGCCTGCCTGGGCCGCCCGGTAGCAGGCGTCGATGATCGCTTCGTCGACCATCGAGTTGACCTTGATCCGCACGTAGGCGGGGCGGCCCGCGCGGTGGTGGGCGATCTCCTTGTTGATCCGGGCGATCAGCCCGTCGCGCAGGGACTTCGGGGCGACCAGGAGGCGGCGGTAGGTCTCGCGGCGGGAGTAGCCGGAGAGCCGGTTGAACAGGTCGGAGAGGTCCGCCCCGACCTGCGGGTCGGCCGTGAGCAGGCCGAGATCCTCGTACAGCCGGGCCGTCTTGGGGTGGTAGTTGCCGGTGCCGACGTGGGAGTAGCGGCGCAGCGTGTCGCCCTCCTGGCGGACGACGAGGGAGAGCTTGCAGTGGGTCTTCAGCCCGACGAGTCCGTACACGACGTGGCAGCCGGACTCCTCCAGCTTGCGGGCCCACTTGATGTTGGCCTGCTCGTCGAAGCGGGCCTTGATCTCGACGAGGACGAGGACCTGCTTGCCGGACTCGGCGGCGTCGATGAGGGCGTCCACTATCGGGGAGTCGCCGGAGGTGCGGTACAGCGTCTGCTTGATGGCCAGCACGTCCGGGTCGCCCGCCGCCTGCTCCAGGAACGCCTGGACGGAGGTGGAGAACGAGTCGTACGGGTGGTGGAGCAGGACGTCCCGCTCGCGCAGGGCGGCGAAGATGTCGGGCGCGGAGGCGGACTCCACCTCGGCCAGGTCCCGGTGGGTGCCCGCGATGAACTTGGGGAACTTCAGCTCCGGCCGGTCCAGCGAGGCGATGGCGAAAAGACCGGTCAGGTCGAGCGGTCCGGGCAGCGGGTAGACCTCCGCGTCGGACACCTTCAGCTCGCGGACCAGCAGGTCCAGGACGTACGGGTCGATGGACTCCTCGACCTCCAGGCGGACCGGCGGGCCGAACCGGCGGCGCATGAGCTCCTTCTCCAGGGCCTGGAGAAGATTCTCAGCGTCGTCCTCCTCGACCTCCAGGTCCTCGTTCCTGGTGACCCGGAACATGTGGTGCGCCAGCACCTCCATGCCGGGGAACAGCTCCTCCAGGTGCGCCGCGATGATGTCCTCGATGGGCACGTACCGCTGGGGCGAGGCCTCCAGGAAGCGGGTCAGCAGCGGCGGGACCTTGACCCGGGCGAAGTGGCGGTGGCCGCTGACCGGGTTGCGGACGACGACGGCGAGGTTGAGGGAGAGCCCGGAGATGTACGGGAAGGGGTGCGCGGGGTCGACGGCCAGCGGGGTCAGGACCGGGAAGACCCGCTGCCGGAAGAAGGTGAACAGGCGGGCCTGCTCCTTCTCGGTCAGGTCCGGCCAGCGGATCAGCTGGATGCCCTCGTCGGACAGGTCCGGGGCGATGTCCTGCTGGTAGCAGGCGGCGTGCCGGGCCATGAGTTCGCGCGAGCGGGTCCAGATGAGGTCCAGGACCTCGCGGGGCTGGAGGCCGGAGGCGGAGCGGGTGGCGACGCCGGTGGCGATGCGGCGCTTGAGGCCGGCCACCCGGACCATGAAGAACTCGTCCAGGTTCGACGCGAAGATGGCGAGGAAGTTGGCCCGCTCCAGGATGGGCGTGTTCGGGTCCTCGGCCAGTTCCAGGACCCGTTCGTTGAACGCGAGCCAGCTGCGTTCGCGGTCCAGGAAGCGGCCCTGGGGCAGCTCGTCGCCGTCCCGGTCGGGCTCGTAGGCGTCCGCGTCGGCGTCCAGATCGGGATCCAGATCGGCGGCGGTGGAGAAGCCGACCCCGTTGGACGCAGGGGTGGCGTGCGGCCGGTGCGCGGCGAGCGAACCGACGGACGGCTGGGCGGCGGGCTGGACCGGGACCTCGGAGCTGGGCTGCTGGCTCATGGACCTATTGTTCCGCGCTGAGCGCTCCTCAGGCGCGTCGGAGCCCGGAAAGATCGCGGAAGGCCCGGGAAACCCCGGGTCACGGCCGGGGGAGCCCTGAGCGGCGTTTCCCCGGGCTCTCCCGTTGCGGCGGGGGGCGGGCACAGCTGGCTGCATCCCGTGAGGGTCGCAAGGACGTCTGAATGGCCGGTAACGGCGACATGACGTACAGGAAGCGGTGTGCCTGCGGGTGGGCCTCGCCGTCACTGTACGTGTTCGGTGCGCCGGCTCCCCCCGGAGGGCGGGCCTTACGTGCTCGCCGCCCGGGCCCACCCCTCGTGGGGCCCGGACGGCGGTCTTCGGGCGGGCGGGTGCGGTCAGCCGTGCAGGCGGCGCAGGGTCCGGAAGGCCGCGAACACGGCGAGGGCGGCGAGGGCGAGCAGGATGCCGGTCTCGACGAGCTGGAGGGGCCAGTAGTGGGAGGCGGGGTGGTGGTCGAGGTAACCGTTGACCACGCCCTGCTCCGACAGACAGACCTCGCGGTCGAGGGGGGAGTCAGTGCAGATATCGGCGGGCAGCGAATCGCCCCCCTTCGTCCCCCAGCCCCACTCGACTACGGCGGCCCGGTCGGGCCAGCGGTAACCGCCGCCCGGCGCGAAGGTGTCCCTCACGACTGGCCACAAGCTGTCGCGCAGCATGACCAGGGCGACCGTCACCAGTCCGGAGACGGACAGGCTCACCGCCATGGCGGGAACCGTGCGGCGCAGCCGGAGGCCGAGCAAAGCACCGAGGGCCAGGGCGAACAGGGTGTTCGCGACCGGGACCGTGCCGGACGCCATGAAGGTGAACCACTCGAACCACGCGGCCGGGTATTCCGTTCCGGTCCGGTGCCGGGCCCACGCGAGGACGGCAGTCAGCGCGGCGGCCCCCGGGACCACCAGCACGGCCGGGGCGGCAAGGCGGGCGATCAGCCAGTGGACGGGCGACACGGACTGGGTCCAGGACAGCCTGAAGGTGCCGTTCTCCCATTCACGGGCGATCAGCGGGCCCGCCACGAACGCCCCGACGACGGCGGGCAGGACGATCAGCACCAGGCTCGCGTGGTCGGGTATCCGACTGACCTCCAGCATGCTGTCGGCGTAGTTGCGGGCCGGCTGGAAGCAGGCCGGTACCGATCCGCTGCGCGTACACCCGCTGTTCGCGAAATCCGCCATGAGGTAGTCGGCCCGGAGAACCGCGGTGACCAGGGCGGCGGCCACGGCGGCGAGGAACGCTCCGGCGATCCACAGGCTCCGCCGGTGCACGCGCAGCACCACCCGCAAGGGTCCCTGCAGGGTGCCGCGGGCGGGAGCGGTCGTGACCCCGTCAAGCTTCGGGGGAGTCAGCGTGCTCATGCGGATGCCACCCCCTCGCGGGCACCGTCGGAAAGGGTGCTCGCGCTCGGCGTGAGCAGCGGCGGGGCGTCCGGGGAGCGGAGGTGGGCGAGCAGCAGCTCCTCCAGCGACGGCTGTGTGACGGCCCAGGCGGTGGTGTCCACGGGGCCCTCCTTCCTGACGAGCGCGGTGAGCTGGCGTCCCGTCGTACGGGATTCGACGACGGTGTGCGGGGAAAGGTCCTGCGCCCGGCCGGTGAGGAGGGCGTGGGCGGAGACGATGTCCTCGGCCTCGCCGCCGAGCCGGACGCGCCCGCCGTCGACGAACAGCAGGTAGTCGCAGGCGCCCTCCAGCTCGGTGAGGATGTGCGAGGACATCACGATGCTGGTGCCGTGCTCGGCGGTCTCCGCCATCAGGACGCCCATCAGCTCGTGCCGGGCGAGAGGGTCGAGGTCGGCCATCGGCTCGTCCAGCAGCATCAGTTCGGGCCGCTTGCCGAGCGCGAGGGCCAGCGCGAGCCGGGTCCGCTGCCCGCCGGAGAGGGTGCGGACGCGGGCCTTCCGCGGCAGCGGTCCGGCGATCCGGTCGGCGGTGGCGCGGTCCCAGCGCCCCGGGTTCAGCTCGGCCCCGGCCCACAGCGTGTCGGCGACGGAGAGTTGTGGGTACAGGGGCTTGTCCTGGGAGACGAAGGCGATGCGGTCACGTACGTCGCCGGGGACGGTGGAGCCGAGGACGGTGAGGGACCCGGCGCTGGGGCGGTCCAGCCCGGCCGCCAGGTTCAACAGGGTCGACTTGCCCGCGCCGTTGGGCCCGACGAGGGCGCAGACGCGGCCGGCGGGCAGCCGGAACGAGCAGTCGTGCAGGGCGCGGTGGCCGCCGCTCCCGCGCCCGTAGGTTTTTCCGAGGGCGTGTGCCTCGATCGCGACGCCGGTCATCGTTCCTCGTCCCCTTTGTACGTGCTGTCCAGTACGGCGGTGAAGAGCGCGCCGACGTCGTCCTTCTCCAGGCCGGCCGCCCGGGCCCGGTGGGCCCAGTCGGCGAGTTCGGTGCGCAGCGGTGCGTCGGCGGCGGTCGCGTCGGCCGCGCCGCCCAGCGTGCCCAGCGTCCTGCGGACGAAGGTGCCGAGCCCGCGGCGGGCCTCGACGAGGCCTTCGCGCTCCAGCTCCCGGTAGGCCTTGAGGACGGTGTTCGGGTTGATCGCGGTGGCTTCCACGACCTCACGGGCGGTCGGCAGCCGGTCGCCCGGTTCGAGCACGCCCAGGCGCAGGGCCTGCTTCGTCTGCTGGACGATCTGGAGGTAGGTGGCGACGCCGCTGCGCCGGTCGATGCGGAACTCGACCGCTGCGGATTCGGCTGTCATGCGCTGCACCACCCTTTCACTAATTGAGTAGTGAAAGGGTGGTGCAAAGAAGGGGCGGCGTCAAGTGACGCCGCCCCGCGCGTTCTGACGGAGGGTTCAGGACTCCGTGCGGTACATCAGGTCCACCTCGTGCGTCGTGAAGCCCATCCGCTCGTACACCGTCACGGCCGCCGTGTTGTCCGCGTCCACGTAGAGCATCGCGGTGGGCAGCGCCTCGGCGGCCAGGTGATGCAGCCCGATCGAGGTCAGCGCCTTGCCGAGGCCGCCGCCCTGGGCCTCGGGCAGGACACCGACCACGTACACCTCGCCGAGCTGCTCCGTCGCGTGCACCTTCGTCCAGTGGAAGCCGACGATCTCCCCGTCCCGCTCGGCCAGGAAGAAGCCCTTCGGGTCGAACCAGGGCTCGGCCTTGCGGTCGTCCAGGTCCTGCTGGGTCAGGGACCCCTGCTCGGGGTGGTGAGCAAAAGCGGCGCGGTTCACGGTGAGCCAGGCGGCGTCGTCACGGCCCGGCTCGAAGGTCCGTACGGTGACGCCCTCCGGCAGCACCGGCTCCGCGAGGTCGAGCGGGACCAGGCTCCGCCGGAGCTGGCGCAGCTCGCGGAAGAGGGAGAGACCGAGGACCTGGGCCAGGTGGCGGGCGGCGGAGCTGCCGCCGTGCGCCCAGACCCGCAGCCGCTTGCCGGTCGCGGCGAGGAGGGCCGCGCCGAGCGCCCGGCCGTGTCCGTGGCCGCGCCGGTCGGGGTGGACGACCAGCTCGGCGGCCGGGGCCTCGACCGGGTCGGTGTCCTCCAGCTGGGCGTATCCGGTGAGCGCCCCGTCGACGGTGAGGAGGAAGTGCCGGACGCCGTCGCGGTGTCCGCCCCGGATCCGGAGCCTGCCCTGCTCGGAGACCGCCTGCCGGCCGTCCGACCGGGCGGCCTCGGCGAGCAGGGCGAGGATGGTTTCGGCCTGCGCGGAGTCGAGTGCGTCGAGGGTCTGGACCTCGCGTCCGGGGGCGGGGAGGGGTGCGTCAGTCGTCATGCCTCCGAGCGTACGGCGAGCGGTGGGCCCGGCGGCGGCGTCGGCGACCTGTCGGACGGGGCGGCGGCCGCTGTACGGGCTCCGTGCGGGCCACGAACGGGCCCCATACGGATGCGATGGGGGCCACGTACGAGGCCATGCGGATGCCATGCGGGCCACGAACGGGTCCGTGCGGGTGTCCGAGGGTGGGGTTACGGGTCGGCCAGAGGGGTTCCTGACGAGCCATTTGGCCGGATGGCAACCAGTCCGTAACCCCGAACACCTGTTGCGCTACGCGCGTTGACTCTAGGCTGCGGCACGCAGGATCCCAGACGTGATACCAGCGACACGACTGACACCACCGACAGCACTGACACACAAGGGGACCGATGTCAGCGACTCCGCAGAAGAACCGTGCGACACGGCGGGTGCTCGCCGCCGCGGCCGGTCTGGCCACCGTGGGCGCGCTCGTCGCCGCGATGCCGGCCGGCGCCCAGGACCGGGGCCACGGGCACGGCCACAAGCCCCGTACCGTCGACGTGCAGTTGCTGTCGTTCAACGACCTGCACGGCAACCTGGAGCCGCCGGCCGGTTCGGCGGGCAACGTCTCCGAGACGCAGCCCGACGGCACGGTGAAGGCGATCCCGGCCGGTGGCGTCGAGTACCTGGCGACCTCGCTGCGCACCGCGCGCAAGGGCAACCCGTACTCCGTCACGGCGGCCGGCGGCGACATGGTCGGCGCGAGCCCGCTGCTGTCGGGCCTCTTCCACGACGAGCCGACGATCGAGGCGCTGAACGGCCTCGACCTGGACGTCTCGGCGGTCGGCAACCACGAGTTCGACGAGGGCGCGGCCGAGCTGGCGCGCCTCCAGAACGGCGGCTGCCACCCGGTCGAGGGCTGCTACGAGAAGGGCAGGAAGTTCGAGGGAGCGGACTTCCCCTACCTCGCGGCCAACGTGACCGAGGAGAAGACCGGCAGGCCGCTGCTGAAGCCGTACACCGTCTGGAAGAAGAACGGCGTCAAGATCGGCTTCATCGGTGTGACGCTGGAGGGCACTCCGGACATCGTCACCGCGAACGGCGTCAAGGGCCTCAAGTTCCACGACGAGGTCGAGACGATCAACAAGTACGCCCGCGAGCTGGACCGCAAGGGCGTCAAGTCCATCGTCGCGCTGATCCACGAGGGCGGGGCCCCGGCCTCCACCTCGTACAACTACGACTGCGACAGCCCCGGTGCGGGCGACGGCATCTCCGGCCCGATCGTCGACATCGCGAAGGGCATCACGCCGAAGGTGGACGCCCTCGTCACGGGCCACACCCACCAGGCGTACGTGTGCACCGTCCCGGACCCGTCGGGCAAGCCGCGCATGGTCACCTCGGCCTCGTCGTTCGGCAAGCTGTACACGGACACCACGCTCACCTACGACCGCCGCACCAAGGACATCGTCCGTACGTCGGTGAAGTCCGCGAACCACGTCGTGACCCGGGACCAGGCCAGGGCCACCGACATGACGCGCCTGATCGACCGCTGGAACAAGCTCGCCGCCCCGATCGCGAGCAAGCCGCAGGGCTGGATCAGCGCCGACATCAACGGCCGCGGCTCCACGGCCCCCGAGAAGCCGCTCGGCAACGTCATCGCCGACGCCCAGCTCGAAGGCCTCGCCCCGGCCGACAAGGGCGGCGCGGAGGTCGCGTTCATGAACCCGGGCGGCATCCGCGCGGACCTGGTGCACAAGGCGTCCGGCGGTGAGGGCGACGGGGTCGTCACCTACGGCGAGGCGTTCACCGTGCAGCCGTTCACCAACATGATGAACGTCGTCGACCTGACCGGCGCCCAGCTGGTCGCCGCGCTCCAGCAGCAGGTCAGCGGCTCCAACGAGGCCGCCCCGAAGATCCTCCAGGTCTCCAAGGGCCTCACCTACACCCTCGACCTGACGAAGAGCGGCGCGGACCGCGTGGTCGCCGGCACCATCAAGCTGAACGGTGCGGCGATCGACCCGGCCAAGACCTACCGCGTCGCGATGAACGAGTTCCTCGCGGGCGGCGGCGACGGCTTCGCGGCCCTCGGCCAGGGCACGAACAAGCTGGTCGGCGCCTCCGACCTGGACCTGTTCAACGCCTACCTGGCGGCCCACTCCACGGCCGCCGCCCCGCTGGCCCCGCCGGCGACGGACCGGATCACGGTCATTCAGTAACTCCTTCTGGGTAAAGGGGCGGTGGGCCTGCCGGCCTGCCGCCCCTTCCCTCGGAGCGCGAGCTGCCACAGGGCGGCGTACCCGCCTATCTGGCGGCCCGCAAGAGCGGCGCCCGCTCCTTCGTCCTCTGGGCCGACGAGCACCGCCGGGAGCGGGTGGCCACGGTGGTGACCCGGTCCGCCGCAGGTGGTGTCGCCACCTTCCAGGTCCTCGGCGCGCACGGCGAGAACCTCGGCACGATCGTGCGGGAGAAGGCGTTCCGCGGCAGGGGCATACGCACCCGCTGGACCGTGACCCCGAACGGCGGCCCCGAGGCGGTGGGATACAAGGGCCGGGGTGGTGCTCCGGGCCCGGGCCCAGTAGAACTGGGCTCCATGTCCGACCAACAACCTCCCTCCCCCTGGGGCCGATGGCCCGCCGCGCCGCCGGTCGCGCCGCCCGGGGTGTACGCGCCCCCGCGGGCCCCGGAGATCACCGCTTCCTACCGCCGGTGGGCGGGCGTTCTCACCTGGACCGCCGTCGTCGTCGCCGCCCTCATGGCGGTCGCGCTCGTGATGAGCATCGTCTTCCTCGTGTGGGCGGACCAGGACACGCGCAACGCCGCCTACGGCTACCTCGCGCTCGTTCTCTGGGTCGGGATCGCCGCCGGGGTCCCGGTCCTGATCGCGGTCGCGGTTTCCGCCGGTGCCATGAGGCGGCGGGTGCGGGAGCAGAACTGGGCGGGGAACAGGCCTTCGTAGGCGCCGCCGGGTGCACGGACCGTCGCTCGACGCTGCTGGACGCTGCTGGACGCTGCTGGACGCTGCTGGATCAGCGCGGGATGTCGAAGACGACCCCGTCCTCGCCCACGCTCACCGGGACATTGACCCACTGGGCCCTGCCGTCGACGGACGAGGCGTACTGGCAGCGGTGACCGGTGTCCTGGCCGTACGCGACGAGTTCGACGTCCGGCATCCTTCCGCAGCGCAGATGCTTGCTGACCCGGTTGTACTCCTCCCAGAACTCGCCCTGGACCGCCTTCGCCGTGAGGACGGCCTGGCCCGCGTCGGTGATCTCGTACGGCTTCAGGTCACCGGCCGGCTCGTCGAAACGGATGGACCAGGGGACCTTCACACCGTCGTAGGTGACGGTGCACCGTGTGGTCACGCCCGGCTCCTGACTCACCTTGTCGCCCTCGCACGCGGCGCTGGTCCTTCCCGGTATCCCCGCCATGGCCACGGTGCTCTTGCGCATCTTCCACAGCACGCGTTCGGTGAACGCGGCGTCGTCGGCGGGTTCCGGGGGCAGAGCGTCGTGCAACGTCTCCACCGTCAGGAGCCCGGGCTCGGCCGAGGTGATCGCGACGGGGAGCTCCTTGCCGCTCTTCGGCGGCGCGCTGTCCGCGGGGAGGGAGGCGTTGTCCTGCGATCCTGACCCGCCGCAGCCCACAGCGACGAGAGCGATGACGGCTATGCCGAGGAGAGTTCTACCGAGGCGCGTGCGGCCGGACTCCAGCCGGTCTCCGGCCAGGGCGGACGGCCCGCTCGGCGCACCGGTGGCGGGTGGTGCTGACCCGCCCTCAGGGCCGCCGCCGGGGCCCCGGCCCTCGTCGGCCCAGGAGACGGCGAAGTACCTGACGCGTTCGTCCTCCCCGACCGGACGCATTCCCGCCGCCGTCATCACGTGCTGGGACGCGACGTTGTCGTGGTCGGCGTCGCCCTTCACCGAGGCGACGCCGTTGGCCCGGGCGAACGACAGGAGGCCGCGGAGGGCTTCGGAGGCGTAACCCTTCCCCCGGGCCGACGGGACGACGCCGTAGCCGATCGTGACGTGGCCGTGTTCGTCCGGGGGGCTGTGGAAGTCCACGCCGCCGATCACCCGGTGGTCGGAGCGGCGGCGCATCGCGTACGGCCCGAACGGCCGGGGATCGCCCGTGGTCGAGCAGCGTTCCAGGAAGCGCTTGGCCACGGACACGTCGTCCTCGGTCGGGAATCCGGACTCCCAGGCCGGGTCGGCGTCCGGCTCGCCCGCCACCATCTGTTCGGCCTCGTCCACGGATATCGGGTGCAGGACGAGCCGCTCGGTCACCAGGTCGGTCATGGCGTCACCAGATCAGTCATGGCAGGGAGGTGTATCACGCGGTACGGAGGAGACGCGCGTGGATTTTCCGGCCCGGAGCCACACCGTCCCGGCCTGATCCGAACGAGAGGGGCCCCTACGCCAGGGACTCCTGTGTCGGGACGACCACCCCGTACAGGTCGCCGATGGTGGCCAGCGCGGCGAGGTGCACCTGGCGGGCGTCTAGGTCGGTCCCGGCGACCGGCAGGGACCGGGTCGCGCAGGCGTCGGCGACGACGGTGGGGCGATTGCCGCGCAGGAACGCGCCCTGGGCCGTGAACGCCACGCACATATGGGTCATCCACCCCGCGATGATCACGTCCCCGCCCGCCGGGACGTGCTCGCCCAGGTCGGTGCCGTGGAAGGAGTCCGGAGCCTTCTTGACGACGACGGCCTCGCCGTCGACCGGGGCGAGGGCCGGGTGGATCTGCCCGATCTCCGCCCGGATGTCGTACGGAGTGCCCTCGCCGCCGTCGTTGATGACGTGGACGACCCGGGTCCCCGCCTCCCGGGCCCGGGACAGCAGGCGCGCGGCGGCGTCCAGCGCGTCCTGCCAGCCGTCGAGTTCCATCACACCGCGGGTGTAGGTGTTCTGGTAGTCGACCAGGATCAGCGTGGAGCCGGCGAGCGCGGCGGGGGTCGCGTCGAAGCCGTTGAGCTCGCGCAGGGTGGTCCGGGACATGGTGTACCGCCTCGGGGTGTCGTACGTCGGGGAGAGATGCGATCGGGCCGCTCGGGTGGCGAGCCGCTCCCGACGCTAGGGCCCGAGCAGCGATGTCCGCAATGACGTCTAACATGCAGATACCGACATCCACCTCCGGGGTCGTCCGCTCCCGGACGCACGGCTGAGCAGGGAGGTCAGGCATGGACACCGTCGGACGACTCGTCGCCATCGTCCTCTTCGAGGGCGTCGACCTGCTCGACGTCACCGGTCCGCCGGAGGTGTTCTCGCTCGCCCGGCGCGAAGCCGAGGACGCCGACGGCTACGAGGTCGTCCTGGCCGCCGATTCCCTGGACCCCGTCACCACCGGCGCCGGAGTCCGCGTCCTCCCGGACCTCACCTTCCGGGAGGCCGCCGGACGGAGCATCGACACCCTCATCGTGCCCGGCTCGGTGGAGATCGACAGCGAGCGGCGGGTGCACGCCCTCGTCGACCCCGCGCTGGTGGAGCGGGTGAAGGAACTCGCCGGGCGGAGCCGGCGGGTCGCCTCCGTCTGTGTCGGGGCGCATCTGCTGGCCGCCGCCGGGCTGCTCGACGGCAGGCGCGCCACCACCCACTGGTCGACCGCACAGCAACTCGCCGCCGCGCACCCGGAGATCGAGGTCGACGCCGACCCGATCTTCATCCGCGAGGGCGATGTCTGGACCGGGGCCGGGATCAGCGCCTGCCTCGACCTGTCCCTCGCTCTCGTCGCCGACGATCTCGGCGAGGCCGTCGCCCTGCGGGTCGCCCGTCAGCTCGTGATGTACCTGAAGCGGCCGAGCGGCCAGAGCCAGTTCAGCGTTCCGCTGGAGCAGATCTCGCCGACGCGGCGCATCGAGGACCTGCGCCACCACATCCTGCGCAACATCGGCCGCCGGCTCACCGTCGTGGACCTCGCGGCCCACGCGCACGTCAGCGACCGCCACCTCACCCGGATCTTCAGGACCGAGCTGAACACGACCCCGCACGCGTACATCGAGTCCGTCCGGGTCGAGAAGGCGCGCAACGAACTGGAGTCCTCCGACGCCACCCTCGAACGCATCGCGTCCGTCTGCGGGTTCGGCACGGTGGACACCCTGGTACGCGCCTTCCGGCGGCGGCTGAACGCGACGCCGACGGAGTACCGGCGCAGGTTCCGGACCTCCCGCGCGGGCTGAGAGCGCAACGCGAAGGGGGCGGCGGGCCGTCTCGGCCCACCGCCCCCTCAGCGCACGTTTCTTGAGCTACCGTCAGGCGCCGGAACCGGCCTTACGGCGACGGACGACGAACACCGCCGCCGCGCCGAGCACCACGGCCGCGCCGCCCGCGAGAGCGATCGAGGTGGTGGCAGAGGACGAACCGGTGGCGGCGAGGCTGCCGTCCGTGCCGGTCTTCGCCGGGGTGCCCGACGTCGAGCCCTGCGGCTGGTGGCCGGAGCCGTTGCCGCCGGGCTTCGTGGACGTGGCGGGCTTGGGCTTGGCGTCCTCGGTCTTGCCGGGCTTGCTGCCGGCGGCCTTGACGTCGAACTCGTACATGTCCGCGCCGACCGTCCCGCCGCAGGAGCCGTCCTTGTTGTAGAAGTCGGCCGCGATGAAGGCGACACCGTTGCCGGCCGGGGTGGCCTTGTCGAGGGTGAGGCGCATCTTCAGGTCGGCCCGGGCGCCGGGCTTCAGCGCGCCGACGGCGTCGATGTAGTCGTCCTTGACGTTCTTCCACTTCGGGGACGACTCGGTGGACCACTGGAGGCGGAAGAACTTGCCCGTGTCCTTGAGACCGGTCCTGTCGGTCGCGTGGACTCCGGTGTAGGCGATGATCTCGTCCATGTGCCGGTCGGAGCCGTTGGTCACCCGGAGGGAGAAGGCGGTGGTCGTCCCGGCGACGAGCTCGGTCGGCAGTCCGGTCACCACGGCGGTGAGGTCGTTCTCGGGCTCGCAGTCCTCGCCCTCGTCGACCTCCTCCTCCGCCTCCTTCTTGGCCTTGGCGAGCGCCGCGTCGGCCGCGATCTTCGCGGCGAGCGCGTCATCGAGGGCCTTGTCGGCCACGCCGGCGACGCGGAACGCCTCGATCCGTGCGTCGCTGACCGCATCGCGGGCGTCGGCGGCCTTGGTGTCGGCGGCGGTCTTGGCGGTGGCAGCCGTCGCCGCGGTCGCCTCGGCCTCGGAGAGAGCGGTCGCCGCGGCGGTCTTCTGCTCCTCGGTGGCGTCGGCGGGCAGGGCGTCGAGGGCGGCCTTCGCATCGGTCACCGCCTTGTCGGCGGCGTCCTTCGCGGCTGCGGCGTCCTTCGCGGCCTCCTTGGCGGCGTTGGCGGCGACCATGAGGGGGTGGCTGTCCTGGGACAGTTCCTCGAGAGTCCTCCGCACCGTGATCTGGGCCTTGTCACGAGCCTTGACGGCCTCTTCGTACGCCTTCTGCGCCGCGGCGGCGGCCGCCTCCAGTTCCTTGATGGTCGGCTTGCTCGACTTGTTCTGCGTCTGCGTCACCGGCTTGGTGTCGGCGAACGCGGGGGTGACGGAGAGCAGCACGACGGGGGCGGTCACGGCGGCGGCGACGGCGGTGGCGAGAGCGCGGCGAATCTTCACATGATCCCTTGGGTCGGGTCCGAACGGCGGAAAACGCTGAGGGGCGGCTGCCACGGCGGAACGATCACGCGGGCGACCTGTGCCGATCGTATGGGGATCCTGTGAGCGGGGCGGGGGATTATGCCGGGCCCCGGGGGCGGGACGGCGCCCCTTGGATCGGACAGACGCCACCAAAGCGCGCAGTTGCCCTCGGATTCCAACTTTTCGCTGTGACGAAAGCCATGCGGCCGGGCTGCCCGTGCTGCCCGTGCGGCCGCGCCCGCCAGGTCAGGCGGCGGCAGTTCGTGCGTCTTCGCTTCGGTGTGTGCGGTGTGTGCGGTCGGGGGCGGGACCAGCGGTACGAAGAGTGGGGGCGGTAGCGGTACGGAGGGTGAGGCCTGCGGCGGCCCGGACGGTACGGGGAGGGGTGCGGGCGCTTCCGGTGCGGGCGTCTCGGACGGTCCGGGCAACTCGGGCGGCTCGGGAGGCATGGGCTGTCCGGTCGCCGGTGCCGGTGCGGGTACGGGCGTGGGTGGTTGGGGCGGTGTCGGTGCGGCTGCCGGGCTGCGGGGGTGCAGCAGCGCGGTGGGCTGGTTGCAGAAGACCGTGCGGGTGATGACCCGGCCGCTGGGCAGTCGTTCCCGGACGCGTTGCAGGTAGCCGAGGGCTTCCAGTTCGCGCAGGCCGGCCGCGATGCGCTTCTCGCCTTCCCGGCACCGGGCGGCGAGTGCCTTGATGCTCACTTCCACGCCCTGGGGCAGCGACTGGATGCGTACGGCGATGCCGATCGCGGTGCAGCTGAGGTCGGGATGCTGGGCGAGGTGGTTGCCGACGACGGTGAAGCGGTCGGTGTGCGGGATGACGATGTGGATCACGCCGGAGGCGGGCAGTGGTCCGGGAACCTCTGCCAGGGCGCGGGGCCAGGTATCGAAGTCGAAGGCGACTTCGCCCAGGCGCCATTCCTCACGGTAGTTCTCCTGGTAGCGGACTACGCGCAGGCCGATGGTGCGGAGGATCTCGGCCATGGCGTGCGGGTCGGACACCTCGGTCTCGATCTCGGTGGTGCCGTCGATCGTCGTGGAGTCGGTGACCTGCTTGATCACCAGGTCGCGGTGGCGCTCGGTCCGGTCGGCGGTCTATCGGCGGTCATCCACCTGGAGCGGCAACGCCTTGGCGATGCGGACACCGTCCGGGACCGCTGTGACGCGGGCGCAGGCATTCTTGCCTTCACGATGGCGGCGGCTCAGGGTTGAGCCTGTCGGCAGGCACTCGCTCGATGCGGGTCCAGCCCCTCCAGCCCCGCTCCTCCAGGATCGCCAACAGCCGAGCGGCGTGCGGTGAGGAGCCGGCCGTCGTGGAGTCCAGCAGGTCGACGAACTGGTCGTCGATGCCGTCATCGGCACCCGTCTCGCCGGCGTCCACCGCGCGCATCATCAAGCGCTCCATGATGTCGGCGACCTCAACGACCCGCGGATCGTTGGCCGGCCAGTCGAGTGCCCCGCTGAGCAGGCTGTAGAGCTTCACCATGTCGGGGTCGTCCAGCTCCTCGTGCTTCTTGGCGATCACGGAGTCGATCGCATGCGGCACCTGGGCGGCGATCATGATCCAGGCGTCCCGCTCCATCTCGATGTACCGCTCCTCGACGCCGAGACCGCGCAGCCGGTCGAGGTAGTCCACGACACTCTGCGGGAGCGCCAGGTGCTCTCCGGCGGCAAGGCGGGCGAGTCGGCTGCGAGTGTTCTGCAGCCGACGGATCTCGGCGCGCAGGGCCTGGTCGATCTCCTGGACGCCGCCGGCGAACTCCTCCGGGCCGGCGGCGAGGAGTTCCTGGACCCGAGCCAGCGGCACGCCGGCGTCTGCGAGGGTGCGAATCCGGATCAGTCGCACGACCGCGACAGCGTCGTAGGTCCGGTATCCGGACCGGTCCCGCTCGGCCTCCGGCAGCAACCCGATCCGGTGGTAGTGGCGTACCGCCCGCACCGTCACCCCGGCGTACGCCGCGAGCTGGCTGATGGTGAGCATGGGTCTCAGCCTGCCTCAGGCGATCTTCCGGCGGTAGGCGGCCATCGCGAAGACGTACGCCACGACGAGGATGCCGACGCACCACGCGAGGGCGGTCCAGATGTCGTCACCGACCGGCCGCTGGGCGAACAGGTCGCGGATCGTGTTGACGATCGACGTCACCGGCTGATGTTCGGCGAACCAGCGCACCGGGCCGGGCATCGTCTTCGTGGGCACGAACGCCGAGCTGACGAACGGCAGGAAGATGAGGGGGTAGGCGAACGCGCCGGCGCCCTCGACCGTCGACGCGGAGAGCCCGGGGATCACGGCGAGCCACGTCAGCGCCAGGGTGAACAGAAGCAGGATGCCGGTGACCGCGAGCCACGCCGACACTCCTGCCCCTGAGCGGAAGCCCATGAGCACCGCGACGCCCGCCACGAGCACGAGAGCGATCAGGTTGGCGACCAGAGAGGTGGCGACGTGGGCCCACAGCACACCCGACCGCGCGATCGGCATGGACTGGAATCGTTCGAAGATGCCGCTCTTCACATCGGTGAACAGCCGGAACGCGGTGTAGGAGACGCCCGATGCGATGGTCATGAGCAGGATGCCGGGCAGCATGTAGTTCACGTACGAAACCGACCCGGTATCAATGGCGCCGCCGAACACGTAGACGAACATCAACATCATGGCGACCGGCGTGATGGCGGTCGTGATGATGGTGTCCATGCTGCGCGTGACATGGCGCAGGGTCCGCCCCGTGAGCGCGACAGTGTCGCTGAAGAAGTACGTGGTCATCCTCGTCCCCCAGGTGTCGTGCCGGTGATGTCGCTCTTGTCGCCGCTGCCGACGACTGCGAGGAAGATCTCCTCGAGAGTCGGCTGTTTCTCGACGTACTCGACCTTGGCGGGTGGGAAGAGCTGCTTGAGCTCGGCGAGAGTGCCGTTCACGATGATCCGACCCTGGTGGAGGATCGCGATCCGGTCGGCCAGCTGCTCGGCCTCGTCCAGATACTGCGTGGTGAGCAGCACCGTCGTTCCGTGACCGGCAAGCTCCTTGACCGCCTCCCACACCTCGATCCGCGCCTCGGGATCAAGACCGGCCGTCGGCTCGTCCAGGAAGATCACCGGCGAACTCCCGATGAGGCTCATCGCGATGTCCAGTCGGCGGCGCATCCCACCCGAATACGTGGACACTCTCCGCGCGCCCGCCTCACTCAGCGAGAATCGCCTCAGCAGGTCATCCGCGATCGCTTCGGGGTCCTTGACGTGGCGCAGCCTGGCGACGAGGGCGAGGTTCTCCCGGCCGGTGAGGATCTCGTCGACGGCCGCGAACTGTCCGGTGAGACTGATGGACTCCCGCACATTCGCCGGTTGCGTGGCAACGTCGAAGCCATTGACGCTCGCCGCCCCCGCGTCGGCCTTCAGGAGCGTGGCGAGAATCCTCACGGTCGTGGTCTTGCCCGCCCCGTTGGAACCGAGCAGGGCGAAGATGCTGCCCGGCGCCACGTCGAAGTCCACACCGCGCAGCACTTCGAGCTTCCCGTACGACTTCTTGAGACCTTGCACGCTAATCGCCGGTCCGGCGATCGATGGGACTGTCATGGTCGTCTTCCTCCCTCGTGGGGCTGTTCCAAGCGAATGCTCGGAAGCTCCTCCCAGAGGGTGGAGGGTTGACCCAGCGTCAAGGTCAAGCCCGTCCCGACCGAAGTCCGCATCGGACCGTTACGGCAGTTCAGCGTGGCCAACGCGAACCATCCCCACCACACGGTGCGGAAGACCCGTGGTCATCTCGACGCTGCCCAGGCCCATCTCTCGGCCCCGGCGCGAGGGTGACCCCGGCGGCGAGCGCGCCGAGAACGAGGGCCGCCACCGCGAAGCCCCACGGAGTGACGCTCACGGCCTCGGCTCCGGTCGCCCGAGCGTGAACCAGACGGCCTTGCGCCCGGGGTGCCGGCGATCGCCGCCGCGCGTCCCCCAGGCCAGCGCCAGGCTCTCCACCAGGACGAGCCCTCGCCCGCCCTCCGCCTCCGGGCTTGCCCGCAGTGCGCCGAGCGCGCCGGTGAGCGGGCTGCCCTCATCCGCGACGGTGACGGTGACCCGCTTCCGGTTGACGGCCGCGTGGACCCGGATCAGTGGCGTACCGGTGTGGCGGTGGGCGTTGGTGACCAGCTCGGTCACACAGATCCGGGCGTCGTCGACCAGCCCGAGGTGCCGGCTGACCTCCAGCAGCGAGGTGACGAAGTCCCGCGCGATGCGTGGGGCGCTCGCGGTGTTCGGCAGGGTGAGCCGATAGACCTCGCCGCCGAGCGGGTTCGGTTGTACGGGAGTTGGGGTGGCAGCGGTCATGTCGGTCTCCCTGTGCGGTCCGGTTCGGTGAACGGTTGCGCTGCGCCCGCCCGTGGCGATGGCCGCGTCGCCACACGTGTCAACGCGCGGCGAAGCGACTGCACTTCGGGTACGAGGTGAAGCGCGGTGCTGTGACGAACCGTAGCGCATTGTCTAACGCGTTAGACGTCTTCTCATAAAATGCTCGACCAGTTGGATGCCTGGAGAGTGGGGGTCCACACTGGGACCCGACAAGAGGAGGGCCGATGCCATCGAGGAAGGCGCCCACGGCGCGTCAGCGTCGACTGGGTACCGAGCTGCGTCGGGTTCGTGAGCACACTGGGCTGTCGCTCACCGGAGCGGCGGCGATGCTCGGTACGGACCGCACCACCATCAGCAACATCGAATCCGGAAGGTTCGGTGTGAGCGCCGAACGTGTCCGCGCCTGGGCCGGCCACTATGGATGTCCCGACCATGCCTATGTCGAGGCGCTCGCCGAAATGGCCACGGAGCGCATAAACGGCTGGTGGGAGGACTATCGGGGGCACCTCGCCAGTGATGCTCTCGATCTGGCCGAGCTGGAATATCACGCGGTCGGCATCAGATCAGTACAGATCATGTATATGCCCGGCCTGCTCCAGACCGAGGATTACGCACGCGCAGTCTTCGCGGAGAGTGTGCCGCCGCCCACCCCCGCCCGCCAGAGGCGCCAGCTGTCGCATCGGCTGAGGCGTCGCGACGTACTCGACCGGGTCGAACTGACCTCTTGTACGTTCCTGATCCACGAGGCGGCGCTGCGGATGACCTACGGCGGTACGTCGGTTGCCCGCAGTCAACTTGACCACCTGCTGCGTCAGTCGGACCGGGAGAACGTCGTCATCCGCGCGATCCCCTTCGCGGCAGGCGGTTTCCCGTACGCCAGCAGTTCGGCACACTACGTCTACGGTGTCGTTCCGCAGCTCGACACTGTCCAGACGGATACCTCGACCGGGTCGGGTTTTCTGGATTCGGAGACGAGTCTGGAGAACTGGCGAGTCGCGCTGGACCGAACTGAGGAGAGATCTCTCGACCCGGAGAGCTCGCGAGACTTCATTCGCGGAATCGCAAAACAAGTATGAAGGCGTGAGAATGGTGGAAATCCAGTGGCGCAAGTCATCGAAGTCCTCAAATGCGGAGGGCTCCGACTGTCTGGAACTCGCTGAGCACGGCGGTGAGATCCTGCTTCGCGAGAGCGACAATCCCGACGTGATCGTCCGTACCACGCGCGCCAAGCTCCGGGCGTTCCTGGGCGGTGCGAAGGAAGGCGAGTTCGACGACTTGGCCTGAGCTTCCATGCTTGGGCAGCGGGCGGCCCCCACCGGCGCAGGTGGGGGCCGCCCGTGTTTTCTGTCGCGCCGCACAGATTTGCACCTCACCCGTTAGACGTCAAACACTTGAAACGGGTCGGCTTCACACGCTAGCTTCCTGCTGTGCCGCCGTACTCATCGGCGGCCAACTCCCCTGCCGTCTGCGCCCGTTGGGGGAGCGTCGAACCGGGGCGCCCCCTCGTCGCAGCTCGTCACGCCGGCCGTGGCCTGGGGGCGCTTCCGGTGCTACGTCTGGAGGCTGTGCCGTGTGCGACCCCGATCCCGATCCGACGCGGCCCGAAGGCTCCGCCCTGCACGCCTACTGGTGCGAGCGCTCCACGTACCCCTTGTTACGCGGCAGCGCCCCCGACGCCTTCGTGCGGTACTCCGTGCCCACCGCGACCGAGGCGATCCGGCTGTTCCAGGCGGAAGCGCGGGCTGTCGCGGAGACCATGGCCCCCGACGCACGTCGGGAGGCCCGGGAGCGGATTGACGAGGGAGGCCGCGTGCGGGCGATCGCCGCCCTGCACCGGGGGCGGACCTGCGGGTTCTCGCTCGGGCACGGGGACCGGTGGACGGAGTGGACCGTACGCCCGTACCTCGCGTTCTCCGTGGCTGCCCGGCACCTGCTGCCCGTCCTGCCCCCGGGATGCTGCCTGTGCGGGGCGTCACGCTAGGACGGCCCGGATGCCGAACGCGCGGGATCAGCGCCGGTTCGCCGCCAGCGAGCCGCAGTTGGTGCCGTTCTTGCCCGCCACCTCGCCGGAGATCTCGCCGCGCCACGTCACGCACAGACCGCGTGCGTCGAGATAGACCGGTCCCGCGTACGTGGTGTAGTACCCCGTGTCCGTGACCGTCGTGGTGGGCGAGGCGAAGCCGAGCGAGGCCGTCATGTGCACGGCCTTTCCGGGCGTGGTGCGGACGGTCACCACGCAGTTCTTGCCGGTGGCGGAGTTGTACGTGAGGAAAACCGTGCCCTTGGTGCCGATCTGCGCGGAGTTCACCACGGAGTAGCCGCCGCCGCAGGCGCCGTTGTACTTCGCGGCAGCGGCGGCCTTCGGTGCCGCGGCCTTCGGCGCGGCCGCGGCGGCCGGGGCGAGGGCGATCGCTGCGCAGGCGGTGGCGGTGACGGCGGCGCCGATGGCCGATGCGCGTCGGATGTTGGTCATGTCGTTCCCCGGTTTCTCGAACGGTCATGGCGGGACGCCTGGTCCGGCGCCCGGATCCCCACCCCTTGAAGTGGTGTGGGTCACGTCCTGTTGGATAGGTCGTGACACGTTGGAGTTGTGCTGTCGGCGCGCTGTTACGAAGTCATGACACAGTTGGACAAGATCACCTTTCTTGATCCATTTCCGGTGGTCGGTGATGCGATGAGCTTCGGTGGCGCCCCCGGTCTCATACGGCAGATGTGGTTACCGGTTCGCGTGGAGGCAGCCGTGGAGAGCGACACGAAGCGCGGGATCTGGCGCATGGTGCACGCCGAGCGCGCCGCGCTGATCGAGGACCTCGCGCGACTGGAGCCCGGGCAGTGGGAGACACCGTCGCTCTGCGCGGGGTGGACGGTGCGCGATGTGGCCGCCCATCTGGTCGACACCGCCCTTACGACACGTACCGGCTTCGTGGCCGGCCTCGTGCGGGCACGCTTCGACTTCGACCGCCAGAACGGCGTGGTCCGGGCGCGCTCCGCGACCCGGCCTCCGTCCGGGTGCTGAGGGAGGCCGGGGCGCGGGCGGGCGTGGTCAGCCGACGATGTTGTACAGGTCGAACTGCTCCCAGGAGCCGGTGACGTCGGCGGAGCGGGCGCGCAGCGTGTACTGGAGCGAACCCGTGTAGCTGTTCTCCATCGCGACGAAGAGGTTGTTCAGGGTGGACCGGAGCGCGTAGAGGTTCAGGTCCTCGTTGTGGTAGAGCACGAACCGCTCCCACCCGCCCGCAGTCGTCGAACGGGCCCGCAGCACGTTCTGCGCCTGGCCGGTGAAGTTCTTTTCGACCGCCACGTAGCGGTTGTTCGCAAGGGACTTGAGGGCGATGGTCTGGCTGGCCTCGTCCCACTCGAACGCGAAGCTCTCCCAGGCGCCGAAGACATGGGTGGAACGGGCGCGCACCGCACCGGTGTTGGGCTCGGCGTAATTGACCTCGGTGACCGCGAACCTGCCGTTGCGCACCGACTTGATTGCCATGGGGCCGGACTCGTCGGCCGGGGCGGCGGCGCTCCTGCCGGAGGCGGACAGGGACGGCTGTCTGTCGGTCGACTCGGCGATGTGTGCCAGGTCGTCGCCGTTCACCTTCTCCCAGCCCGCGGGGACGTCACCTGCGGAGACTTCGCTCGCCGAGGCGCCGGCCGCGCGGTCGTTGTGCGGGGCGGCTCCGGCCGCCGGGGCCGCCAGGACGGAGGCGGTCAGCAGGGCGCTCAGGGTAAGGAGAGCGGGGGTCATGCGTCGCACAGGTCTTCCTCGCTTTTCATTTGCCTAGCATTCCGGATTCCGGAATGCGCGGAGAGTGGAGAGAAAGGGTCCGGCTGCCGCTCGCTCGCGTGCCGGGAACCCCGAAGTGGCCCCAGGTTAAGGCCAGTTCGAGATCTCCGGTAAGGGTTTTCAGGGCGACCCGGGAATTTCGGAAACAGCCGCGCTGAATATATTCTTCCGCTGTTTTCCGTTAAGAAAGACGCCCCGCTCCGTCTTTGTCGCGGACACTTTGCGCCGCCCCCGGGTGCAGCGTGCCGCGGTGGGCCCGGTTGACGGCCATCAGGGCGTCCAGGGCGTCCCGGGTGGAGCGGAGGTCGTCGATGTGCGCGGAGAGCCGCTCCCGCTCCTGCTCCATCCGCTCCATCGCCGCGTCGGAGGTCTCCTCGCTGGGCGCGTCGACGCAGGGCAGCAGCTCCGTGATGGTGCGGCTGGACAGGCCGGCGGCGTAGAGCCGCTGGATGAAGTGGACCCGCTCGACCTCGGCGGGGGTGTAGTGCCGCTGGCCGCTCGGGCTGCGGCTGCTCGTCAGGAGCCGCTGCTCCTCGTAGTAGCGCAGGGACCGGACGCTGGCCCCCGTGACGGCCGCGAGCTCTCCGATGCGCATGCGTGTCCCTCCTGCTCCTCGCCGACGGGATCTCCGTACGGGTGGGATCTCCGTGTGGGTGGGATCTCCGTGCGGGCGGGCTTGCCCCTCACATTGATGTCAGGTTTTAGCGTAGCGCCGTACCCGGTTCACGGGTGCTACGGATCTGATGGAGCCAGGAGATTCGCGCTATGAACCAGAGCCTTTTCGACAGCTACCGCCTCGGTGACCTGCGGCTGCCCAACCGGGTGGTGATGGCGCCGATGAGCCGCGTCCGGGCGGTCGCCGGAGGGCTGGCGACACCGTCGATGGCCACGTACTACGCGCAGCGGGCGTCCGCCGGGCTCATCGTGAGCGAGGGGGTGCAGCCGAGCCTGGTGGGGCAGTCCAACCCCGGTACGCCGGGACTCCACACCGACGAGCAGGTCGCCTCGTGGCGGCCGGTGACCGCCGCGGTGCACGCCAACGGAGGCCGGATCTTCGCCCAGATCATGCACGGCGGCCGGGTCTCGCACCCGGACACCACCGGACTGCGGCCGGTCGGGCCCTCCGCCGTCGCGGCGGTCGGCGAGGTGTTCACCCCGACGGGCCCGCAGCCCGTGCCGGTGCCGCGCGCCCTGGAGACCGCCGAGGTGCCCGAGCACGCCGAGTCCTACGCGTCGGCTGCCCGCCGGGCGGTCGACGCCGGGTTCGACGGCGTCGAACTCCACGGCGCCAACGGCTACTTGATCTCCCAGTTCCTCTCCTCGAACGCGAACCTCCGCACCGACCGGTACGGCGGGTCCCTCGCCAACCGGGTGCGGTTCGCCGTCGACGCGATGGCGGCGACCGTCGACGCCGTGGGCGCGGCCAGGACCGGCATCCGGCTCTCGCCGGGCGGGACGTTCTGGGGCGTCGAGGAGCGGGACGTCCCCGAGCTCTACGCCGTACTGCTGGCGGAGTTGGCGCGCCTGGAGCCGGCCTACGTGCACCTGGAGGCGACGGTCGACGACGACGTGCTGGTCGCCCTGCGCCGTGCGTGGCCCGGCACGCTGATCATGAACCCGGTGCTGCCGATGGGGGCCGAGCGCGCCGGGCGTCCGGACGCGGACCGCTGGCTCGGGCTGGGTGCCGATCTCATCAGCTTCGGCCGGGCCTTCATCGCCAACCCGGACCTGGTCGAGCGGATGCGCGCCGGGCTGCCGATCGCCCCGGAGGACGAGGCGACGTATTTCCAGGGGGGTGACACGGGGTACGTCACCTATCC
This sequence comes from Streptomyces sp. NPDC091287, assembly GCF_044768525.1. NCBI lineage: Bacteria > Bacillati > Actinomycetota > Actinomycetes > Kitasatosporales > Streptomycetaceae > Streptomyces > Streptomyces sp. NPDC091287. The sequence continues at coordinate 224,303 of NZ_JBIVUV010000012.1, read as the reverse complement.
CTCGTACCAGCACGCGGGCTGAGCCGGGAGCGGGGCCGGGGGCCACCTCTGGAAGAGGCCGGGGGCGCCCGACCTCTTCCAGAGGTGACGTGTGCCCGTCAGAATCCAAGGGCCCAGGGGGCCAAAACCCCCTACCCCCCACGGCCCTTGGAGGCACCCCGTATGTCCAGCCCCAGCCCCGCGCGCACGCCCGAGCCCCTGTCCCGGCCCTCCCGCCGGGGCTTCCTGGCCGGCGCCCTCGCCGTCTCCGCCACCGCGATCGTCGGCGCGGCGCCCGCCGTCGCCGTCACGCGGGAGACCGGCCGGGCGATCCGGGGGACGCGGGACTGGATGGCCGCCCTGCCCGACGGCACCGCGCTCCGGCGGCTCACGATCCCGGGCACGCACGACTCGGGGGCCCGGTTCGGCGGGCCCTGGTCGGAGTGCCAGAACACCACGATCGCCCAGCAGCTGGACAGCGGCATCCGCTTCCTCGACGTACGGTGCCGGCTCATCGACGGCTCGTTCGCGATCCACCACGGGGCCTCGTTCCAGAACATGATGTTCGGCGACGTCCTCGTCGCCTGCCGGGAGTTCCTGGCCGCGCGGCCGACCGAGACCGTGCTGATGCGGGTCAAGCAGGAGCACTCCTCGGAGAGCGACACCGCGTTCCGGGCGGTCTTCGACGACTACCTGGACGTACGCGGCTGGCGGTCGCTGTTCCGCCTCGACGCCACCCTGCCCGACCTCGGCGGAGCCCGGGGCAAGGTGGTGCTGCTCGCGGACAACGGCGGGCTGCCCGGGGTGCGGTACGGGGACCAGGCCCTCTTCGACATCCAGGACGACTACATGGCGGAGCCGTTCGCCAAGTACCCCAAGATCGAGGCCCAGTTCCGCAGGGCGGCCCAGCAGCCGGGCAAGTTCTTCATGAACTACGTGTCCACCGCGGCCCTGATGCCGCCCCGCTGGAACGCCGACCGGCTCAACCCGCAGGTGCACTCCTTCCTGGAGCGCGCGGAGACCGCAGGGTGGACGGGGCTCGGCATCGTCCCGCTGGACTACCCGAACCAGCGGTCCGGCCTGGTCGAGTCGCTGATCCGGCACAACCCCACGGGGTGAGCGGCGCCCGCCGCCCGGGGATCACATCCCCGGCGGCGGCGTCGGCGCCCCCGGCAGCGTGAGCGCCGCCACGGTGCCGGGGCCGTCGTCCGGGGCCGGGCGCAGGGCGATCGAGCCGCCCGCCTGGTGCACCGTACGGGCCACGATGGACAGGCCCAGGCCCGAGCCGGGGAGCTGACGGGCGGTCGGGGAGCGCCAGAAGCGTTCGAAGACGTGCGGGAGGTCCTCGGCGGGGATGCCGGGGCCCCGGTCCCGGACCGTCAGCTCGCCCCGGTGCAGCCGCACGTCGACCGTGCCGCCCGGCGGGCTGAACTTCACCGCGTTGTCCAGGACGTTGACGATCGCGCGCTCCAGGGCGGCCGGTTCCGCGCGTACGTACCAGGGGGCCAGGTCCTCCGTGATCGTCAGCTCCGGGCCGCGCAGGCGGGCACGGCGCAGGGCGGTGCGGGTGACCTCGTGCAGGGCCACCACCTGGAGCGGGCCGGGCTCGGCCGCGTCGGGGCGGGCCAGTTCCTGGAGGTCGCCGATCAGCGCGGCCAACTCCGTCATCTGGGCCTTCACCGAGGCCATCAGCGCCTTGCGGTCCTCCGGCGGGATCATCCGGCCCGTCTCGTCGCTGCGGGCCAGCAGCTCCACGTTCGTCCGGAGCGAGGTCAAGGGGGTGCGCAGCTCGTGGCCCGCGTCCGCGATCAGCTGGGCCTGGCGGTCGCGGGAGGAGGCGAGCTGGGCCGTCATCGAGTTGAACGAGCTGGAGAGCCGGGCGATCTCGTCCTCGCCGTCCACCGGGATGCGTACGGTCAGGTCCTCGGTGCGGGCCACGTGCTCGACGGCCTCGGTGAGTTCGTCGACCGGGCGGAGCCCGGCGCGCGCGATCCACAGCCCGGCCGCGCCCGCCCCGACGACACCGATGCCGGAGACGGCGAGCAGGACCCAGGCCAGCTGGTTCAGCGGATCGGTGACCTGTGCCATGGGGACGGCCACGGAGACCGCGAGGCCCGGCCGGTTCTGGGCGGGCGAGGTGTGGACCCGCATCTCCGCACCGTCCTCGGCCCTCGTGGTGTGCGTCGCGTCCTCGCGCACTCCGGCGGCGACGGCCCGGTCGGTGGCGTCGATCGGGATGGCGGACCTGCCCGGCACCGTGCACGGCTTCGCGCCCACGGCCGGCACCAGCTGGATCGTGTACGGGCCGGTCACGACCTGGAGGTCACCGGGCAGTCCGCTGGTGCAGGACGCCGTCAGCAGCCTGATCGCGTTCTCGTCCGGCTTGACCTGGGACAGCGTCGTGTCGAGCTGCTCGGTCAGCCGGTCCCGGGTGGTCAGCCAGCAGGCGGCGGCCACCGCGGCGACCGCCACCGCGACCGCCGTCGCGACCAGCATCGCGAGCCGGGAGCGCAGCGGCAGCGCCCGGAACCGGCGCACCGGGCTCACGCCTCCCCGCTCCCGCCCGTGCGCGGTGGGCGCCGGACCGCTCACGCCTCCCCGCTCCCGCCCGTGCGCAGCGCGTAGCCCACCCCGCGCACGGTGTGGACGAGGCGCGGCTCGCCGCCCGCCTCCGTCTTGCGGCGCAGATACATCACGTACACGTCCAGGGAGTTGGAGCTCGGCTCGAAGTCGAAGCCCCAGACGGCCTTGAGGATCTGCTCGCGGGTCAGCACCTGGCGCGGGTGGGACAGGAACATCTCCAGCAGTGTGAACTCGGTGCGGGTCAGTTCGACCCGCCGCTCGCCCCGGGTGACCTCGCGGGTCGCCAGGTCCATCCGCAGGTCGGCGAAGGAGAGGACGTCGTCGTCGGGGGCGTCGGTGCCCGCCGCCGAGGCGTAGGAGCTGCGGCGCAGCAGGGCCCGGATGCGGGCGAACAGTTCGTCCAGCTCGAACGGCTTGACCAGGTAGTCGTCCGCGCCCGCGTCGAGACCGGTGACCCGGTCGCCGACGGTGTCGCGGGCGGTGAGCATGAGGATGGGCGTGGTGGAGCCGGTGGCCCGGATACGGCGGGCGGCGGTGAGGCCGTCCATCCGGGGCATCTGGATGTCCAGGACGATGAGGTCGGGGGCGTAGGCCTCGGCCATCGCCAGGGCGTCGTACCCGTCGACCGCGACCTGTGTTCCGTATCCCTCGAAGGCGAGGCTGCGCTGGAGCGCCTCGCGCACGGCCGGCTCGTCGTCGACGATCAGGATGCGCTGGGGATCGTCTTCGGCGGGGCTCATCGCTGCTGGTTCCTCTTCTCTTGTTCTCGTCCCGGCCCGGTTTCTCGTGGTTCTGTCCCGACCCGGTCCGCCCGGTCTGCCGGGGGTCGCCTCAGCCTCGCACGGCCGGGGTGCTGGGCGGGATCAGGAACCGTCGCCCGCGCGCAGGGTGTCCAGGTCGGCCTTGAGGGTGTCCACCGGGATCGCGAAGCCGAGGCCCACGCTGCCCGCCGCGGAACCGCTACCGGCCGCCGAGGAACTCGGTGCGTACATCGCGGAGTTGATGCCGATGATCTCGCCGTCCATGTTGATCAGCGCACCGCCGGAGTTGCCGGGGTTGAGCGACGCGTCGGTCTGGAGCGCCTTGTACGTGGTCGTCTCCTCGCCCGTGTCGCCGTTGAACTGCTGCCCCCCGAACTCGAACGGCCACTGCTGACCGCCACCCTGCCGGTCCTGGCCCTGGCCCTGCCCCTGTCCCGAGCTGCCGGAGTCGTCCTTGGCCACGGTGACGTCCCGGTCGAGCGCGGAGACGATGCCGCTGGTGACGGTGCCGGTCAGCCCCTCGGGCGAGCCGATCGCCACGACCTGGTCGCCGACCTTGACCTGCGAGGAGTCGCCGAGCGTCGCCGTCTTCAGGCCGCTCGCGCCCCGGAGCTTGATGAGCGCGAGGTCCTTGTCGGGGTCGGTGCCCACGACGTCGGCCGTATAGGTCTTGCCGGTGGAGAGCGTGACCTGGATCTGCTGCGCGCCCGAGATGACGTGGTTGTTGGTGACGATCTCGCCGTCCTCGGTGATCACCACGCCCGACCCGGTGGAGTTGCCCGCCGACGAGGCCGCGCCGATCTCCACGATCGCGGGCGAGACCGCCTCCGCGACTCCCGAGACGGTGCCCTTGCTGCTCTGCGAGACGGTGGTGCCGTTGACCGCGCCGCCCGAGCCGGTGGCTCCCGGACCTCCGCCGTTCAGCTGGCCGACGAGGGTCGCGGTGCCGCCGCCGATCACGCCCGCCGCGATCGCCACCGCCGCCAGCAGCGCGACCGGCCGCTTCGCCCGGTGCCTGTTGGTGGGGGCGTACGGGGGCGGCGGCGGGTAGCCGCCCGGGGCGCCGTCGTACGCCGTGCCGTAGCCGTACGGGGTCGGGTCCTGGTCCGTGGTGTACGCGCCGCTGGGGCGAAGGTTCTCCGTCATGTCCACCAGGCTGGGCGGCGAAGATGAGAAGGGCCTGAGTACGTCCTGAGAAGCCCGGAAGAACCGCGTATGCCCGCTGTAAAGGCCGAAGATCCGAAGAGCGGGCGGTCAGGCGGACGCGGGGGGCTCCCCGCAGCCGCACGAGCGCCGGACCACGAGCGCGGAGGGGAACTGCTTCAGCCGTTCGCGCCGCGACCCGGAGACCCGGAGCGAGTCGTCCAGCACCAGGTCCACCGCCGCCCGCGCCATCGCCGGGCGGTCGGAGTGGACCGTGGTCAGCGGCGGATCGGTGAGGCCGGCTTCCTTCACGTCGTCGAAGCCCGCCACCGCCAGCTCGCCCGGCACGTCGATGCGCAGCTCACGGGCGGCCCGCAGCACGCCGAAGGCCTGGTCGTCCGTGGCGCAGAAGATCGCCGGGGGCCGGTCCGGGCCCGCCAGCAGCCCGAGGGCCACCTGATAGGCGTCGTAGCGGTTGTACGGGGCCTGGAAGAGCCGGCCCTCCGTGGAGCGGCCCGACTCGTGCATCGCCCGTCGCCAGCCCTCGACGTGGTCGGCGACCGGGTCGCCGACCGCCGGGGTCTCCTCCGTGCCGCCGAGGCAGGCCACGTACGCGTTGCCGTGCTCCAGCAGATGCCGGGTGGCGAGCTGCGCGCCGCCCACGTCGTCGGTGACGACGGCGACGTCGTCGATCGCCTCGGGGCGCTCGTGCAGCAGGACGACCCGGGCGTCCCAGGCCTCGATCTCGGCGGCGGCGCGCTCGCTGGGGCCCTGGCTGACCAGGATCAGCCCGGAGACGCGCATACCGAGGAAGGCCCGCAGATAGTGGACCTCGCGCTCGTCGCGGTAGTCGGAGTTGCCGACGAGCACCATTTTCCCGCGCTCGGCGGCGGCCTGTTCGACCGCGTGCGCCATCTCCGCGAAGAACGGCTGCCGGGCGTCCGGCACGATCATCCCTATGAGGTCCGTGCGGCGCGAGGCCATGGCCTGGGCGACGCGGTCGGGCCGGTAGCCCAACTGCTTGATCGCGGCGAGCACCCGCTCGCGCGTGGCCGGGGCGACCGGCCGGGGTCCGTTGTTGATGACGTAGCTGACGACCGCGGTCGACGTCCCCGCCAGTCTCGCCACATCGTCCCGCGTCACCTTGGCCACGCGCCGCAGTCTACGCGGATGGACCTACCTCTTGGCAGCCTCCACCGGGGCTTCTTCCGTCACCCCGCGAGCCGGGGACTGATCCGAACGGGCGGCGGGGCCGGCCGCCTTCTGCTGGGCGGCGGCCCGGTCCTTCGCCTCCTCCGCCGCGCGCTCGACCTTCTCCGGCGTGACGAAGCGGTAGCCGACGTTGCGCACGGTGCCGATCAGCGACTCGTGCTCGGGGCCGAGCTTGGCGCGCAGCCGCCGTACGTGGACGTCGACCGTCCGCGTACCGCCGAAGTAGTCGTAGCCCCAGACCTCCTGGAGGAGCTGGGCGCGGGTGAATACCCGGCCCGGGTGCTGGGCGAGGTATTTCAGCAGTTCGAATTCCTTGAAGGTCAGGTCCAGGACCCGGCCCTTGAGCTTCGCGCTGTACGTCGCCTCGTCGACGGAGAGATCACCGTTGCGGATCTCCATCGGGGAGTCGTCCGAGGTGATCTGCTGGCGGCCCATGGCCAGCCGCAGCCGGGCCTCGACCTCGGCCGGTCCCGCCGTGTCCAGCAGGACGTCGTCGACGCCCCAGTCGGCGGTGACGGCCGCGAGACCGCCCTCGGTGACGACGAGGATCAGCGGACAGCCGGGTCCCGTGGACCGCAGCAGCTGACAGAGCGAGCGGACCTGCGGGAGGTCGCGCCGCCCGTCGACGAGGATCACGTCGGCACCCGGGGTGTCCACGAGGGCCGGGCCCTCGGCGGGGGCCACCCGCACGCTGTGGAGCAGAAGCCCGAGGGCGGGGAGCACCTCCGTCGACGGCTGGAGTGCGTTCGTCAGAAGCAGCAGTGAACTCATCGCCGGCCACCTGCCTGGTTCGGTCGATCATGGTGCACGGTTCGCTCGCCCATTACGTCGGTCCTCCTCGTTCCCTGCGAGAGGGGCACTCCCGGGTCGGGCCCGGGGGAGTATGCGGCACTGCTTCGTACGTCATGCGTCATGCGTCATGCGGGTTTCACGGTGCGGTCCCGCGCCCTGGGACCGCTGAGCTTGTGGAAACGTCGTCGTAACAACGCCGGTAAAGCACAAAAGGACCCGGGGGCTGCATTGCCCGGATCCTCTTCGCAGCAGAATAGCCCACATGAGTTCCGCGTCCGAGGGCCGATTCCCGAGTTCTTCTGTTCCCTTGCTCACGCGACCCCCACGATTCGCCACGTTGCTGACGGATGACGGCGTACCGGTCGAGGCGGTGTACGAACCGTGTACGGCGGGTGCTGGGACGCCGGGGAGCGAAGCGTTCGAGGGGCCTGCGGCGACCCCCGCGATCGTCGTCGCGCACGGGTTCACCGGCTCGGCCGACCGCCCCGCCGTGCGGCGCGCCGCACGGGTCTTCGCCCGGCGTGCGGCCGTGGTCACGTTCTCGTTCCGGGGCCACGGGCGGTCCGGCGGGCGCTCCACGGTGGGCGACCGCGAGGTGCTGGACCTGGCCGCGGCGGTGGCCTGGGCGCGGGAGCTGGGGCACTCCCGGGTGGTGACGGTCGGGTTCTCGATGGGCGGCTCGGTGGTGCTCCGGCACGGCGCCCTGTATACGGCCGGACCCGCGAAAACCTTGACGGGGCATACAGCCGTTCGTGTACCGGCGCGCGCGGGGCGCACAGGGAGTGCGGGGGCGCACTCGGACGCGGTGGTCTCCGTCAGCGCTCCCGCTCGCTGGTACTACCGGGGGACGGCCCCGATGCGCCGGCTGCACTGGGTGGTCACCCGCCCCTCGGGCCGCCTCGTCGGGCGCTACGGACTCCGTACCCGCATCGCGACCGCGGACTGGGACCCCGTCCCGCTCTCCCCGGTCGCCGCGGTCCCGCTCATCGCCCCGGCCCCGCTGCTGCTCGTGCACGGCGACCGGGACCCCTACTTCCCGCTGGACCATCCGAGGATGCTGGCCGAGGCGGCCGGGCCCGGTGGCGCGGAGCTGTGGCTGGAGCGGGGGATGGGCCACGCCGAGAACGCGGCGGGCGACGCCCTGCTGGCCCGTATCGCCGACTGGGCGACGGCCGCACCGCGCGCGTGACCCATCATGGAGAGCTGACGCACGAGGCGTCCGACGAACCGACCCGAAGGAGTGGCGCCATGGCAGCGGGGACGATCCGCTACTGGGCCGCGGCCAAGGCCGCGGCGGGCACCGCGGAGGAACCGTACGCGGCCCAGACCCTCGCCGAGGCGCTCGACGCGGTGCGCAGAAGGCACCCCGGCGAACTGAGCCAGGTGCTCCGGCGGTGCTCGTTCCTCATTGACGGGAACCCCGTCGGGACCCGAGGGCATGAGACCGTACGCCTTGCCGAGGGCGGCACGGTCGAGGTGCTCCCGCCGTTCGCAGGAGGGTGAACCGCAGGCCATGAGCAGCAGCGATCAGCAGTACCCGTATCCGTACGACCCCGAGCGGCAGCAGCAGCAGCCGGCGTCGCCGCACTGGCCCGACGGGACGGCCGGGCAGTCCGCCGCGCCCCAGGACCCGGCCGCCTTCGACCAGGGCGGGACGCAGACGTGGCAGGCGCCGACCTGGGACACGCAGTACCAGCCGACGATCCGCCCGGACGGGGAACAGCACCGGGCGGGGGATCCGGGGCAGGGACCGGGGCAGGGTTACGGGCAGCCGCAGCAGCCGGGGCCGTACGGGGCGCCTCAGCCCGATCCGTACGGACAGCAGCAGCCCGGCCCGTACGGACAGCAGCAGCCCGGCCCGTACGCGACGCCGGAGCCGCACTCTCCGTACCAGCAGCAGTACCAGGATTCGCAGCAGCACCAGCAGCACCAGCAGCACCAGCAGCACCAGCAGCAGTACCGGGAACCACAGCAACAGGGGCAGGCGCAGGGGCAGGGGCGGCCGCGGGAGCCGTACCGGCCCTCGGCGGCTTCGGCGGCCGACACCGCTTATCTCCCGCCCCAGGGGGCCTCGGGGTCCCTCCCGCTGCCGCCCGAGGTCCCGGCCACGCCCGCCGCGCCTGTCGCCCCCGCCACACCCGTGCCCGCCCCCGAGCCCGTGACCGTGCGGCCGGAGGCCGGCGACACGGGCTACAGCGCGCCCACGACGCTGGGCAACGCCCGGATGACCGACGCCCAGCGGGCCCGCGCGGAAGGGCGCTCGCCGATCATCGCGCCGGGGATGCAGCCCGCGGCGCTCACCGCCGTGCTCGGCCTGCTGCTCGCCGGGGGCGCGGCGATCGGGCCGTACGCGCTGCTCGTCCCGGTGGTGCTCCTCCAGGCGGTGACGGCTGCCGGATGGTTCCGGCTCAACGGCATGTGGCCCGCCCGCCAGGGCATCGCGCTCGCCTTCGCCGGGGGTCTGGTCGCCGACGTCGCCCTGCTCGCCGCGGGCCGGGAGCACGGCCCCGCCGCGCTGCTGGGCACCCTGGGCGTCTGGGTGCTGCTCACCGTGGTCCTCCAGCTCCGCAGCCACGCGGGGGCCGACGAGCGGATGTACGGCCTGATGGCCACGGTCGTCTCGGCGTCGCTCGCGGTACTCGCGGGCGGTTTCCTCGCGGCGGTCCCGGACGCGGTGACGGTCGGCGGGGCGGCCGTCGCGGCGGCCACGCTCGTCCGTGCCCTTCCGCTGCCCGGAATCGCCTCCATCGGGGTGGCCCTGCTCGCGGGTGCGGGTGCGGGCCTCACCTTCGGCAATACGACCGACTTCGGGGCGAAGGGCGTGCTGCTCGGTCTGGCGGTCGGCGGGTGCGCGCTCATCGGGCTGCGGGTGGCGAGCTATGACTACCCGTCCCGGTTCGTGCACATGACCGCCGGGGTGGCGCTGCCGCTGACCGTGGCGGCCCCGGCCGTCTACCTGGTCGGCCGCGCCATCCTCTGACCGCCGCACGGCCACCGTCGCCGACGGCCCCCCGGGAACCGATCGGGGGCCGTCGGTCGTCGATCATCCAGGGTGTCCCTCTCCTGCGGCAGTAGGCTCACGGGCGCCAGGGGGACGGACCGATCGGCTCAGGTGGGGGAACGACACATGCGCGCACTGCGAATACTGCTGGTCCTGGTGGTGGTGCTCGGCGGCCTCTTCCTCGCCGTCGACCGTGCGGCTGTCTATTTCGCCGAGTCCGAGGCCGAGGACCGGGTCACGATCAGCGGGGGCGGGCCCGCCACGACGGAGATCTCGATCAAGGGTTTCCCCTTCCTCACCCAGCTCGCCGCCTCGCGGCTCGACCGGGTCGACGTCGACCTCACCGGCATGGAGACCAGCGCCGCCGGCCGCGCGATACGGGTCAGCGAGGTCCGGGCCGAACTGCACGACGTGAAGCTCGGCTCCGGCTACCGGAGCGCCACGGCCGCCCGCGCCACCGGCACCGCGCTCGTCAGCTACGAGGACCTGACGGCGGCGGCCAGCGACGGCGTCGTCGTGGAGTACGGCGGCAACGGCAAGGCGAAGGTCACCGGCACCGTCGAGCTCCTCGGCCGGCCGATCTCGCGCAGCGTGCTGTCCACCGTGACCCGCGTCGACGGTCACACGATCAAGGTGCGCGCGGACAAGGTGCCGGGCGAGGGGCTCCCCGGCGTCGAGCAACTGGTCCGCGAGAAGACCGACTTCCAGGGCGACATCGACGGACTGCCGAAGGGCCTGGAGCTCCGGGAGGTCAAGGTGACCGAGAAGGGCCTGGAGATCTCGGTGACCGGCTCGGACGTCTCCCTGACGGACTGACCGACCGCCCCGCGCTCCCCGACGGAGCCCCTCCCGCCCCCTGACGGAGCCCTTCCCGACCCCGTACGGAGCCCCTCCCGCCCCCTGGCGGCACGACTGATCCGGATAGTGAGACGCCCGCGTCCGGTCCGCAGATACGGGGCAGGTTCGGGAGAGCCCCACGCTCGATCCCGGGCCCACCCACCCCTTCCATGTCTCACATCATGGATGATCGTGTCTCATCATGCGACACGACGGTGACATCTCCGTCCGTACCTCCCTACGATCGGACCCATGAAGCGACAGGCGGATCTCACGAAGCGGCGGGCAGTAGACCTGTGCCGCGTCGCCGCCATGCTCTGTCGCACCTTCTGAGCGGGGCGTTCGCACCGTCCCGTTTCTCCCCGGCCCTTCGACCGTCGTCAGGGCCGGCCCCGTGCCCCGTACGCGCCGCGTTCCGTGCCTTCGCGCCTACACCCGCACCCAGCAACTCCGCATCTCGCACCACCCCGCCGCAGACTGCCCCGGAGGAGAACAACATGAGCCGCAGCGACGTCCTGGTAGACGCCGACTGGGTCGAGGCCCACATCGACGACCCGAAGGTCGCCATCGTCGAGGTGGACGAGGACACCTCGGCGTACGAGAAGAACCACATCAGGAACGCGATCCGGATCGACTGGACCAAGGACCTCCAGGACCCGGTCCGCAGGGACTTCGTCGACCAGGCCGGCTTCGAGAAGCTGCTCAGCGAGAAGGGCATCGGCAACGACACGCTGGTCGTCCTCTACGGCGGCAACAACAACTGGTTCGCGTCCTACGCCTACTGGTACTTCAAGCTGTACGGCCACGGCCCCGTCAAGCTCCTCGACGGCGGCCGCAAGAAGTGGGAGCTCGACTCCCGCGACCTGACCGACGCCGTCCCGACGCGCCCGGCCACCCAGTACACGGCCAAGCCGCAGGACGAGTCGATCCGCGCCTACCGCGACGACGTCGTCAAGGCCATCGGCAGCCAGAACCTGGTCGACGTGCGCTCGCCCGACGAGTTCAGCGGCAAGCTGCTCGCCCCGGCCCACCTCCCGCAGGAGCAGTCGCAGCGCCCCGGCCACGTGCCGAGCGCCCGCAACATCCCGTGGTCGAAGAACGCCAACGACGACGGCACCTTCAAGTCGGACGACGAGCTCAAGGCGCTCTACGAGAACGAGCAGGTCGACCTGGCGAAGGACACCATCGCCTACTGCCGCATCGGTGAGCGCTCCGCGCTCACCTGGTTCGTGCTCCACGAGCTGCTCGGCCAGGAGAACGTCAAGAACTACGACGGTTCCTGGACCGAGTACGGCTCCCTCGTCGGCGTGCCGATCGAGCTCGGCCCCGCCAAGTAGTCCGCACGTCCGACCGTCCGACCGACCGACCCGCACGACCCGACCAGAAGGACAGAACCATGTGTGGAGCACAGGCCGGTGGCCCCGACGCTTCGACGATCAAGCCCGGTGAGACCACCATCCAGGGCAGCGTGACCCGCGACGGCGAGCCCGTCACCGGCTACGTGCGGCTGCTGGACTCGACCGGCGAGTTCACCGCCGAGGTCCCGACCTCGGCGACCGGACAGTTCCGGTTCTACGCCGCCGAAGGCACCTGGACGCTCCGCGCCCTGGTTCCCGGCGGCAGCGCCGACCGCACGGTCGTCGCGCAGACCGGCGGGCTCTCCGAGGTCGCCATCGCCGTCTGATCCCCACGGATCCACGGCACGCCGTTCCGTACGGCACGCAGAACGGCCGAAGGGCCGCACCCCAGGGGGTTGGACGCCACCTGACGCGGGGTGCGGCCCTTCGTGCCGTCCGGGGGCCCCACCGGGTGGGCGGGCGGCCCGGGGCGTCCTACGCTGGAAGCATGTACGCCCGACGCAGGCGGAACTACTTCCTCATGATGGGCGGATGCATCGCGCTCTTCGTGTCCGCCTGGGCCGTGGTGCGCCTGTGGTCCATGCCCGTCGCCGTCGGCATGTGCGTGGTCGCCATGGTGATCCCGCCCGTCGCCGCGATGGTCGCCAACCGGCGGGGCCCGGAGGACCGTTGGTGGGACGACCCCTCCGGCGACCCGAAGTCCGACGCGTGGTGGGACGAACTGGACGGCAAGAAGCACCACTGAGCCCGGGGAGCCCCCCGCCCGGTCGACCGGTCAGTAGACGAGCGCCTGGGCGCCGTCCGCCATGGCCTCCTGCACGAAGACCTGCGCGCCCGCGATCCGTACGCCCTCCAGCACGTCCTTCTCACTGATGTCACGCCGGGCCGCGCACTGGGTGCACAGGGTGATCCGGCCGCCCGCCAGGATCGAGTCCAGCAGGTCCGGCAGCGGGGCCGCGTGCGGCAGTTCGAACTCGGCGGCCCGGCCCGGCAGGGCGAACCACGAGGACTCGCCGGTCAGCCAGAGCGAGACCTCCACACCGCTGGCGACGCCCACGGCCGCCACGGTGAAGGCCTGGGAGCAGCGCTCGGCGGCCTCGGGCCCGGCGGTCACCTTGATCACAAGCTTCTTCGGCATATGCCGAACTGTAATCGTCCGGGACGCAACCTCCTCGCTGACCTGGGGGTCACTTGTGCGCGCGGGTAAGGGAATCCGCGCTTCAGGTCTCTTGGGGGGACCCCTTTTGGAACCGAACGACACCATTCCTGCCGCGCCGGAGGGGCCCGCACCCGTGCCGCCCGTGCCGCCCGTGCCGCCCGGGCCGGCGGAGTCGCCGGCCGTCGCCGACGCGCCCGTACGCCGCCGGCCGCGCGGACGTACGACGCTGATCATCGCGGCGGCGGCGCTGCTCGGGATCTCGGGCGGAGCGGCCGTGGGCTACGGCATCCAGGCCGAGCGGGCGCCGACGCCCCTGGCCGCCCTGTCGCAGCCCGGCCTCGGCCACCCGGCGAAGCCGCTGTCCGCCGACCGGGCTCCGGCCCCGCTGCCCGTGGCCCAGGACCGGCGGGTCAGGACGGACGGAGACCTGCGCAAGCTGCTCGTCGACCGGCCCGAGGGCGCGAAGAAGACGATCACCGACGAGCTGGGCCTCGGCGACGGCTGGGAGCCGATCGACCAGTACGCCGAGATGAACTACAAGGACCCGCACTACGTGTTCGAGGCGCTGACCGAGCAAGGACTGCGCCGGGTCGCCTCGGTCGCGTGGGAACAGGGGAAGTACCGGGAGACCGAGGTCCACCTGCTCCAGTTCCGGTCCGGCGACGTGCTCGGCGCGGCGGAGCACCTCGAAAGCCAGCTGGTGTACATGCCGCGGGACAAGCGCGGTGCGGGCAACGAGGGGGACGCGATCAAGGGCAGCGGCGAGGGCCGCTACTTCCTCTACCCGGTCGAGCGGGAGGCGGGATACCTCCCGTCGTACCGGGCCAGGGCCCTGGCCGTGCGCGGCGACATCGTGCTCGACATCCACATCTCCGACACCGTCCCCATCGGCAAGAAGGCCATCCGGACGCTGGCCGAGCGACAACTGGAGCGGCTGTGAACGACGACGAGAGGAATCCCGTGACCGGGCCGGCCGAGCCGACCGAGCCGACCGGGGAGGCCGCGGAGGCAGGGCCCACCGGTGAGGCCGGGCCCGCCGCCCCCACCCCCGGCCGCCGGGTGCGCCGGGTGGCGCTGACCGCGCTGCCCGTCGTCCTGGTGCTCGGGGCGGTCGGCGGCGCGGCCGGGTACGCGAAGAACACTGTGGACACCGCCGACCGGACGGTCACCACGACCGTCTGGGACGAGGACCACGCACCCACCGGCGAGGACCCGGCGGGCGAGCCGTCCCGGGGCCGCCACGACACCGAGCTGACCAAGCTCCTGCTCCCGGTGCCCAAGGGCTACCGCCTCGGCCCGGACATCGGAGAACTCGGCAACGACAGCGAGACGAGCGGCGGCAAGGCCGCAGCCGCGATGAAGGAGATGGGACGCGGCCTGGCCGGGAAGGACCGCCGCGAGCTGAACAAGTCCATCGAGAAGCTCCGTATCCGGGGCATCGCGCAGCGCTCGTACACCGCGGACTCCCACGACCTCGTCGTGAACATCCAGGTCACGAAGATGCAGGACAAGCGGGCGGTCCGCGCCTCGTACCTGAACCGGAAGAAGCTGCTGGACTCCTTCGACTTCTTCCGCAAGGGGCCGAAGGTCGACGGCCACAAGAGGGTGACCTGCTACCGGCTGCCCAAGGGCGACAAGAAGAGCCTCGACGGCGTCACCTGCGTCGCGTACGAGGGAGAGGTCTCGGTGACCGTCGACGCGAACGGCAGCAAGCCGTTCAGCCCGTCCGAGGTCGGGGACCTGGTGAAGGACCAGCTCGACCACATCGCGTCCCCGGGGGAGTACGTATGAGCGAGCAGACGGTAACCCCCGGAGCCACCGGGACGCCCGCGATGCCCGAAGCACCGCCGTCGGTCAACGTGTTCGCGCCGCCCGTCCTCCCGCCCGAGGCGCCCGAAGCGTCGCCGAAGCCGCCCCGGCGGGTCCTGCGCGCCGTGGCCCGGTGGACCGCCGCCGCGCTGGCGTTCGGGGTGCTCGGCACCGGTACGGCCTTCGGGATCGCCTCCCTGGAGCGGACCGACGTCCCCGGGCTCGCCACCGAGAGCGACGGACGCTGGGACTATCCGGAACTGTCCCTGCCCGCGCTCCCGGCCGGTTCGCCCCGGCCGTTCGGGGACGGCAACCCGGCCGAGATCCACCACGCCGACCTGCGCGAGCTGCTGCTGCCGGCCCCCGCCGGAGCGGTGCCGGAAAAGAAACTGCCCGGCGGCTGGGTCTCCACGGAGACGTTCCTCGACGCCTACCGGAAACAGGACCGGCCGTCGGTGTCCCAGCTCCTGAAGGACGCCGCGCCGCGCCACATCGCGGCACGCGGCTGGACCATGCCGGACGGCACGACGTCCCGGATCTACCTGGTGCGGTTCAACTCGACGGCGTTCGCGAGCCGCATGCTCGACGACCTGAACGTGGGCTACTCGGCCGGTACGCCGCTGGACCGCACCGACACCACCGAGTTCGACGACACCTGGGGCTCGGACAACGACATCGAGAACCTCTCGTCGTTCGTCTTCGCCGAGCAGGCGCCCTTCGGGGCCGAGCACGTCCGGCAGGCGTACACCCTGGCGGGGGACACGCTCGCCCTCGTCGTGCACGAGCGCGCCGGAAAGCGGGAGACCGGCCGCATCCCCTTCCAGCAGACGCTGATCCTGCAGAACCAGCTGCTCGCCTGAGACCCGCGGGCGCGGCCCGCGACCGGCACCTGGACGAGAAGGCAGGGCCCCCACCCATTAGGCTGGGGGCCCGGCCCTGTCACCGCCGCCACCCGCTCGTCACGAGGAGCTCCCTGTGCTTGAGGCATTCTTCACCGCCCTGCTGATCCTGGTCTGCGTGGGCGTCACCGCCTTCGCCGCGATCACCGTGAAGAAGCTGTACCAGGGCCAGCGCTGACCTTCGCCGTTCCCACGGTTCCCGCCCACCCCTCGCACCCTCACAGATCGTCTGAGCCGCTCATGATCGAGATTCCGTCCGACCTCCACCCGGACCTCGTCCCGCTGGCCTTCCTCCTCGGCAACTGGGCGGGCGCGGGCGTTTCCGACTTCCCCGGCGCCGAGAAGTGCAACTTCGGCCAGGAAGTCACCTTCAGCCACGACGGCCGTGACTTCCTGGAGTACGTCTCCCACACCTGGGTCCTGGACGACGAGGGCAAGCAGGTCCGGCCGCTGGAGACCGAGACCGGCTACTGGCGCATCGACAAGGACCGCAAGGTCGAGGTCGTCATGGCCCGCGACCAGGGCGTCATCGAGATCTGGTACGGCGAGCTGGCCAACCAGAAGCCGCAGATCGACCTGGTCACCGACGCGGTGGCCCGCACGGCGGCCTCCGGCCCGTACAGCGGCGGCAAGCGGCTCTACGGGTACGTCAAGAGCGACCTCATGTGGGTCGGCGAGAAGGCCACCCCGGAGGTCGAGCTGCGTCCGTACATGTCGGCGCACCTGAAGAAGGTCGTCACCCCCGAGGAGGTCGCCGAGATGGCGCGGAACCTCGAGGACATGCCCGACGACGGCATCGCGTTCTTCAAGTAGGGACTCATCGAGCGGGGGTTCCTCGGGCGGGGATTCTTCCCGCAGGGAGCCCGCCCGGGGCCGGGGCTGCTGTCCGGTGCTCACCCCGCCCTACACTGGGCGTGTGGTGAGCACCGACTGGAAGACCGATCTTCGGCAGCGCGGCTACCGGCTGACCCCCCAGCGTCAGCTCGTCCTGGAGGCGGTCGACGACCTGGAGCACGCGACTCCGGACGACATCCTGTGCGAGGTGCGCAGGACCGCGTCCGGCGTGAACATCTCCACGGTGTACCGGACCCTGGAGCTCCTGGAGGAGCTCGGTCTCGTCAGCCACGCCCATCTGGGGCACGGCGCCCCGACGTACCACCTGGCCGACCGGCACCACCACATCCACCTGGTCTGCCGGGACTGTGCGGACGTCATCGAGGCGGATCTCTCCGTCGTCGCCGAGTTCACCGAGAAGCTGCGCGCCGATTTCGGCTTCGAGACGGACATGAAGCACTTCGCGATCTTCGGCCGCTGCGCGGGGTGCGCGGCCGCGAAAACGGCGGCGGACGGGGCAGCGGACGGGGCCGCGGGCGTGGTCGTGGACAGGGCCGTCGGCGGGACCGCTGACCGGACCGCCGACGCGGGTGCGAACACGCCAGCGAAGGGCGCCGCCGCCAAGTCGTAGGCTGGGCGCATGAAGAGCCCCTTGCTGTCCCTGCCCGGTGCCGTTCCCGCCGAAGGCCGCGACGAAGGTGTCGCCGCGCACTACGGCGACCTGTTCCGCGAGCAACGCGCGCTGGCCGACGGCAACGGCTTCGTCGACCTCTCCCACCGGGGCGTCGTCACCGTCACCGGCGACGACCGGCTGAGCTGGCTGCACCTGCTGATCACCCAGCACGTCAGCGACCTCGCCCCGCACCAGGCCACCGAGGCGCTCATCCTGTCCGCCAACGGGCACATCGAGCACGCGATGTATCTGGTCGACGACGGCACGACGGTGTGGATGCACGTCGAGCCGGACACCCAGGGCGAGCTGATCGCCTACCTGGAGTCGATGAAGTTCTTCTACCGGGTCGAGGTCGCCGACCGCACCGGCGACATCTCGGTCGTCCACCTCCCGGCCGGCTCCATCGCCGAGGTCCCGGACGGGGCGGCCGTACGGGAGACCCCGCAGGGCCGGGACCTGTTCCTGCCCCGCGCCGACCTGGAGGCGTACGCCGCCGCCCACGGCCCCGCCGCCGGGATCCTGGCGTACGAGGCGCTGCGCGTGGAGGGCCACCGGCCGCGCGTCGGCTTCGAGACCGACCACCGCACCATCCCGCACGAGCTGGGCTGGATCGGCGGCGCCGTCCACCTCCAGAAGGGCTGCTACCGGGGTCAGGAGACCGTCGCCCGCGTCCACAACCTGGGGAAGCCGCCGCGCCGACTCGTCTTCCTGCACCTGGACGGCAGCGAGGTGCACCTCCCCGGCCACGGGACGCCGGTGCGGCTGGCCGCCGACGGTCAGGAGGGCCGTCAGCTCGGCTTCATCACCACCTCGGCCCGCCACCACGAGCTGGGCCCGATCGCCCTCGCCCTGGTCAAGCGGAACGTGGCCGTCGACGCGGAGCTGCTCGCCGGCGACACGGCGGCAGCCCAGGAGACGGTCGTGGAGCCGTAGCACTCCGGTTCCCGCGCCCGCCGTCACACCTCGATGATCACCGTGAACGGGCCGTGATTCGTGAGCGAGACCCGCATGTCCGCTCCGAATCGGCCCGTCTCCACGTGCGCTCCCAGGGCCCGCAGCCGCGCCACGACCTCGTCCACCAGCGGCTCGGCCACCTCGCCGGGCGCGGCGGCGTTCCAGGTGGGCCGGCGGCCCTTGCGGGCGTCCCCGTAGAGAGTGAACTGAGAAATCACCAGGAGGGGGGCGTTCACATCCGAACAGGACTTCTCGCCCTCCAGGACGCGCACCGACCAGAGCTTGCGGGCCAGCTGCGCCGCCTTCTCCGGGGTGTCGTCATGGGCGACCCCGACCAGCACACACAGGCCCTCGCCGACGATCTCCCCGACGATTCCGGGGGCCGAGGGATCTTCCTTCGCACCGGCGACGGAGACGCTCGCGCCGTCCACTCTCTGTACCACTGCACGCATACAGACCAACCTATCTTGGGCTGAACGGGTACAGAGCACCTGCATCGGCACCGTGCGGAGTGGCACGATGCACGATGTCGGTGTGCCGACGCACCGGTCGAGGGGACGGAACAGCATGAGTACCTATGGAGCCGGACAATCTCCCGGAGCCGTACCGGGCGCACGTCACCGCACCAGCACCCTGCGGTCACCCGTACAGCGCAGTCTGCCGGGGCAGAGTCCCGTACCGCCACCCGCGACGCCCGCGGCAGCCGCCACCGTGCCCGAGCAGGCCGGCGGCGACGCGGGCTTCGGCGGGCTGCGGCTGCCGGAGCTGCGGACGCTGCGCCGGGACGCCCAGCGCGACGAGGCCGACCTCAGTTACGTACGCCGGCTGGTGCAGGGCCGGATCGACATCCTCCGCGCCGAACTGGCCCGTCGCCGGGACCCGGAGGCCCCGGTGGAGGACGCGGCGGTGGTGAGCCGGCTCTCCGAGATCCTGACCGACACCCCGTCCCGGC
Source organism: Streptomyces sp. NPDC091287 (assembly GCF_044768525.1). Classification (NCBI taxonomy): domain Bacteria; kingdom Bacillati; phylum Actinomycetota; class Actinomycetes; order Kitasatosporales; family Streptomycetaceae; genus Streptomyces; species Streptomyces sp. NPDC091287. The sequence continues at coordinate 205,357 of NZ_JBIVUV010000012.1, read as the reverse complement.
ACCGCACCTCCGCGCGGCACGTCACGCTGACGACGCCGCGCGGCGACGAGTTCCGGCGGCTCGCCGCGGAGAACCTCGCCGAGGTCCAGCTGTCCGACCTGGACGCCCGGACGGACGAGGAGCTGCACTCGGCGATGGGCCGGCTCGTCCGCTACGAACAGCAGGTCTCCCGCCGCCGTCACGAGCTCCAGCGCACCGCCGACGATTGCGGCGCGGAGATCGCCCGCAGGTACCGTGACGGGGAAGCACAAGTAGACGACCTGCTCGCCTGAAGCGACCCTTCCGGGCGCGGGTCCCGCACCCCCGTCCCCGGAAGGCCACCATGACGTCCACCGACGCCCCGTCCGCCATATCCACCGTCCCGGCCCCCGCCCCGCCCGTCCTGGCCGAGGTCGTGCGCTCCGGGTTCACGGAGGGGCACCACCGGGGATCGCTGGTTCTGCTGGCCGCCGACGGCAGCGTGGAGCGGGCGATCGGGGACCCGGCGGCGCCGGTCTTCCCCCGGTCCTCCAACAAGCCGATGCAGGCCGCCGCGATCCTGCGGGCCGGCCTCGACCTCTCGGGCGAACGGCTGGCGCTGGCCGCCGCGAGCCACTCCGGGGAGCCCTTCCACCTCGACCTCGTACGGAAGATGCTCGCCGAGCACGGGCTGAGCACCGCCGACCTCCGGACCCCGCCGGACCTGCCGCTGGACCCGGTGGAGGCGGAGGCCTACCTCGGATGCGGGAACGTGCGCGAGCGGATCACGATGAACTGCTCCGGCAAGCACGCGGCCATGCTCGCCGTCTGCGTCCGCAACGGCTGGGACACCGCGACCTACCTCGCCCCGGACCATCCGCTCCAGCAGCTCGTCGGGCAGGTCGTCGCCGAAGCCGCCGGCGAGCCGGTCGCGGCGCTCGGCACGGACGGCTGCGGGGCCCCGCTGATGGCGATCGGGCTGACCGGCCTGGCCCGCGCCTTCCGGTCCTTCGTGCTCGCGGAGCCCGGGAGCGCCGAGCGCCGGGTCGCGGACGCGATGCGCGCCCACCCGGAGTACGTCGCGGGCACCCGGCGTCCGGACACCTGGCTGATGCGCGAGGTGCCGGGGACGCTCTCCAAGATGGGCGCCGAGGCGGTCCAGGCGGTGGCGCTGGCCGACGGCCGGGCCCTCGCCTTCAAGATCGACGACGGCGCCACCCGGGCGCTCGGCCCGGTGCTGGCCCGCGCCCTGGCGCTGCTGGGCGTGGACGCCCCGGTGGTCGCCCGGATCGGGCGTTCGCCGTTGCTGGGCGGGGCGGCGGAGGTCGGGCAAATTCGCGCGACATTCTGAGGAGCGCCTGCCTAGCGTGAAGGGATGAGCCTCGATGTCCGTACCGTCACCGCGTCCGACTACCCCGACTGGCTGAGGGCCGTGCAGAACGGTTTCCTGACCGCCGGCAGGCCGGGCGAGGACGATGTCGCGGACCGGCTCGTCAGCATCGATCTCTCCCGCCTCCAGGGCGTGTTCGACGCCGGGCGCTGTGTGGCGACGTTCCGCTCGTTCGCCCAGGAGCTGACCGTCGTGGGCGGGGCCACCGTGGCGGCCGACGCGATCACCGGGGTCACGGTGGCGCCCACGCACCGCCGACGCGGACTGCTCAGCCGGATGATGGCGTCGGACCTGGCGGCGGCCAAGGAGCGCGGCGAGCCGGTCGCCTCGCTGATCGCCGCCGAGTACCCGATCTACGGGCGGTACGGCTTCGGCCCCGCCGCCTGGAACGCGGTGTGGGAGGTCTCCGTGCACCGGGCCGGTCTCGACCCGCGCCGCTCGGGGCAGCCGGCGGGCGGCGGCCGGATCGAGATGGTGGACGGCGCGGACATCCGCAAGATCGGCCCCGAGGTGCATGGAGCGCTCGCCGCCCGGCAGCCCGGCGTCGTCACCCGCGACGAGCGCTGGTGGCGGCTGCGCACAGGGGCCACGCCCCTTTCGGAGCACGACAAGTGGACCGAGCCGTTCTACGTCGTGCACCGCGCCGCGGACGGTGAGATCGACGGCCTGATGACGTACAGCGCGGACGACGAGTGGGGCGACGCCATGCAGCCGCAGAACACCGCCTCCGTACGGGACATGATCGCGCTGAACCCGGCGGCCGAGCGGGCCCTGTGGCACTACCTCTGCTCGGTCGACTGGATCACCACGGTCCGCTCGGGCCACCGCGCCCCCGACGACCTGCTTCCGCTGCTGCTGCCCGACCCGCGCGCGGCCCGGATGATCACGAACGTGGACTGGCTGTGGCTGCGGATGCTGGACGTGCCGCGCGCCCTGGAGGCCCGGACCTACGGCACCGAGGCGTCGCTCGTCCTGGACGTCCGGGACGAGGCGGGGCTGGCCGGGGGCCGTTTCCTGCTGGACGCCTCGACCTCCGGCGCCCGGTGCGTCCCGACCACTCGGAGCGCCGATCTGGCCCTGGGCGTGGCCGAGTTGGCGACGCTGTATCTGGGCGACGAGTCCGTGCGGCGGCTGGTGGACCTGGGTCGGGCCGAGGAGCTGCGGACGGGTGCGGCGACGACGGCGGACGCCGTGTTCCGTACGGGCCGGCGGCCGTGGTGCCCGGACGTGTTCTGAGCCCCGCCCGCCGCCGGGACCGGAACCGGGACCGGAACCGGGACCGGGACCGGAATCGGGACTGGAACCGGAATCGGGACTGGAACCGGGACCGCGGTCCCGGAGCCGGCGGTCAGCGGGTCCGGATCCGGAACAGCGTCCCCGAGACGCCGATCGCCACGGCGAGCATCCCCGCGGCCCAGGCGAGCGCGATCCAGGGGGTGTTGCCCACCTCCTGGCCGAGCAGCAGTCCGCGCAGGGACTCGATCGCCGGGGTGATCGGCTGGTGGTCGGCGAAGCCGTGCAGCCAGTCCGGCATGTTCTCGGTCGGGACGAACGCGCTGCTCGGGTAGGGCAGGAACGACATGAAGAACGTGAAGCCGCTCGCCGCCTCCGGGGTTCGGGCCAGCAGGCCGATCGCCGCCGAGATCCAGGACAGGGCCACGATGTAGGCCACCAGCACGACGCCCACCACGAGCCAGCCGCTCCAGGAGGCGGCGGGGCGGAATCCGATCAGCAGCGCGACGCCGAAGACCAGGGCGGTGGCGCAGAGGTTGCGGACGGTGCTGGCCGCCACATGCCCGGCCAGTACCGGCGTACCGCCCACGTCCAGGGAGCGGAACCGGTCGATGATGCCGCCCTTCATGTCCTCGCTGACGGCGGTGGCGGTGGTCGCGGCGCCGAACCCCGCGGACAGGAGCAGGACGCCCGGCACGACGTACATGACGTAGGAGTCGTAGCCCGTTCCGGTGTCGATCGCCCCGCCGAAGAAGTAGACGAAGATCAGCATCAGCATGATCGGCAGGGCCAGGGACGTGATCAGCGCGTCGGTGTTGCGGCTGCTGATGCGCAGGGCGCGTGCGGCCATGACGGCGGTGTGGGTGAGCGGACCGGGCCCGGGGTCGGGGCTGGGGCGCCGCGCGGCCCCGCCGGTGTGCCGGGCCGGGGTTCCGCGCCGAACGGCGGTGTCAGACATGGGTGGATGCCTCCGGAGTCGTGGGCGCCTTCGAGGTCAGGTCCAGAAAGACGTCGTCGAGGGTCGCGCTGTGCAGGCTGAAGCGTTCGATCTCATGGCCCGTCGGGTCGATCTCGTCGAGCAGGGCGCGCACCTGGGCCGCCGAGCCGTCGGTGGGGAGACCGAGCGTCAAGGTCTCAGGGGAGTGGTGGACGGCCCGGCCGGCCAGCCGGAGGTAGGCCTCGTTGCTGGTGAGGACCAGGTCGAGACGGTGGCCGCCGACGCGGGACTTGAGGTCGGCGGCGGTGCCCTCGGCGACGATCCGGCCCCGGTTCAGCAGGGCGATCCGGTCGGCGAGACGGTCGGCCTCCTCCAGGTACTGGGTGGTGAGCAGGACGGTCGCCCCGCTCGCGGCAAGCTCCCGGACGACCCCCCAGAGTTCCTGGCGGCTGCGCGGGTCGAGGCCGGTGGTCGGCTCGTCCAGGAAGAACACCCCGGGCTCCGGTGAGCCGACGAGCCCGGCGGCCAGGTCGAGGCGGCGGCGCATGCCTCCGGAGTAGGTCCGGACGGGGCGGCGGGCCGCCGCGGTGAGGTCGAAGCGTTCCAGCAGCTCCCCGGCCCGGCGCCGGGCGTCGGCCCGGGAGAGCCCGGTGAGCCGGGCCATCATCCGCAGGTTCTCCTCGCCGGTCTGGGTCTCGTCGACGGCGGCGAACTGGCCGGTGAGGCTGATCGACCCGCGCACCGCGCTCCGCTCGGCGACGACGTCGTACCCCGCGACGCGGGCGGAGCCGGAATCGGCCTCGGTCAGCGTCGCGAGGATCCGCACGGTGGTGGTCTTGCCGGCCCCGTTCGGTCCGAGCAGGGCGAAGACGGTGCCGCGCGCGACCTGGAGGTCGATGCCGTCGAGGACCCGGACGGCGGGTTTTCCGTAGGACTTGGTGAGGCCGTACGCCTCGATGGCGTGGGCGCCGTCGGCGGCGCCCACGCTGCCGCTGTCGGTGGTTCCGGTCGGACCGGTCATGGTCGGGCCTCCTTCTGCGTATGGCATACGCGTTATTGCGTAAGCATTACGCATCTCTAGGATGGGGTCAAGGCGCACGGGGGCGCGGAGCGCGACGGCGCCAGGACGGCGGCGTGGCCGGGACGGCGGGCGAAGGGGATGCGGTGACGGAGAAGAACGGCTCGGGCGGCGGCGATCTGCCGGCCAGCCTGGAGGCGGCCTGGGGGCTGCGGGACCGCCCGGCCAAGGGACCGAAGCCCGGCCTGAGCCTGGAGCGGATCGTGGCCGCGGCGGTGGCCGTCGCGGCGGCCGACGGGCTCGCTGCCGTGTCGATGGGCCGGGTCGCCCAGGAGCTCGGCGCGTCCACGATGTCCCTGTACCGGTACGTCTCCGCCAAGGACGAGCTGTACGTCCTGATGCACGAGGCGGCCATCGGCCCGCCGGATCCCCTGTCCGCCCTGGAGGCCGGTGCGGGCTGGCGGGCGGCGCTCACCGCATGGGCGTCCGCGCAGCGCGAGCGGTACCACAGCCACCTCTGGGCGCTCCGGATCCCCATCGGCGGCCCGCCCGCGACCCCGAACTCGATCGCGTGGTGGGAGCAGGGGCTCCAGGCGCTGGGGGACAGTGGTCTCGGCGAGGGGGACAAGACCTCGGTGATCCTGCTGGTCTCGAACTTCGTGCGCAGCGAGGCGCTGATGATGAGCGACCTGGCGGCCGCCGTCGCCGCGCGCGGGATCACGCCCGAGGAGTTGATGGCCTCCCACGAACGCACCCTCAAGCGACTCGTCGACCCCGAGCGGCACCCCGGAATCACCCGGCAGCTGGAGACCGGGGTGATGAGCGAGCCGGACGAGGCGGACTACGAGTTCAGCTTCGGCATGGGCGTGCTGCTGGACGGGGTGGCGGCGCTGATCCGCAGGACGGCCGACACCCATGACGCCTCGGGCACTCCCGGAGCTCCCGGTGTCTCCGGTGGCGACGTCAAGTCTGCTTGAGGTCAGGGGCGTACGCTTCATGGTCATGAGCGGAGAGAAAGCCGGGGGCGAGTCCGGGAGTGGGACCGAGGTTCGGGCCCCGGGTCGGGCGCCGGAGCGTCCCCCGGCACCGGTCGGTCTGCGGGAGCGCAAGAAGCGGCTGACCTATCAGGCGGTCTCCGACGCGGCCATCACGATGTTCCTGGAGCGCGGCTTCGACAAGGTGTCCGTGGCGGAGGTGGCGGCCGCGGCGGACATCTCCAAGCCGACGCTCTTCCGGTACTTCCCCGCCAAGGAGGACCTGGTCCTGCACCGGTTCGCCGACCACGAGGACGAGTCCGCCCGGGTGGTCGCCGAACGACCCGCCGACGAGGGCCCGCTGGACGCCCTGCGCCGCCACTTCCTCGACGGCCTCGACCGGCACGACCCGGTGACCGGACTCTGTGACGTACCGGAAGTGCTGGCGTTCCTGCGCCTGTTGTACGGAACGCCGTCCCTGGTCGCCCGCATGTACGCCTACCAGGGCCGCTCCGAGGCGGCACTCGCCCGCGCCCTCGGCGGCGGGCTGCCCGAACGGCTCGCGGCCGGGCAGATCATCGCCGTCCTGCGCATCCTGGCCCTGGAGAACTGGCGCCGGATCGACGCGGGGGAGAGCGCGGACCGGGTCCACGCGTCCGCGGTACGGGCGGCCGAGCAGGCGTTCGTCCAGTTGCGGACGGGCCTGGAGTCGGACTGAACCGGAGCCGGAACCGCGGTCGCGGGGTTGGGGAGTCGAGGGGTTGAGGGGCGTGGGCCGGTTCGCGGCGGTCAGTCGGCGAGCAGGGCCCCGGTCAGTGCGCGGCGGTCATCCACCAGCCAGGCCTGGTGCAGGTCCCACACCGCGCGCCCGTTCTTTTCGTACGCCGCCATGTACGCCGCGTCCCCCCGTTCCACCCGCAGCTCGACGAACGCCCGGCACACCGCGGTGGCCTGCTCGATCACCCGGGGCAGGGCGGCCCGGTCCGCGCGCCCGAGTCCGTAACCGTCGGCCAGGACGCGCAGACGGTGCGACGGGTCGAGGCCGGCCCGGCCCCGCATCGGCGCCCAGTAGCGCGCCGCCATGGCCACGTCCCACACCGGGCGGCCGGGCGCGGCCAGGTCGAAGTCGATGAGCGCGGCGGCGCGGCCGTCCCGGAACACCACGTTCTCCAGGCACACGTCGTTGTGGCAGACCACCGCGCCGGGAGCCGTCGCCCCCTCCGGGTCGGCCAGGTCCCCGGGCCAGCCGGCCGCCCGGCCGGGCGGAACGGCCGCCGCCGCTTCGTGTATGCGCCGGAGCAGCGCCCCCACGGAGCGCAGGGCCCCGTCCGTCCAGGCCCACGGCGGGTGCGGGGCGACGGCGACCTCGCCGGGGACGTACGAGAGCCGCTCGCGGCGTTCGGAGGCGGAGACCCCCAGGGGAACGGGCACGCCGTCGAACCCCTGCTCCCGGAGGGCCCGGAGGTGGGCGTGCAGGAGGGCGGCGTGCGGTGGGGCGGGGCGTTCGACGGCGTCGCCGTGACGGACGACGGCCCCGGCGTTGACCAGTCCGCCGGACAGCACCTCCGGGTCCCGGTCCACCGGGCTCAACACCTCCGGGTCCCGGTCCAACGGGCTCAACGTGTCCGGGCGGCGGCGAACCGCTCCGCCCCGTCGGCCGCCCCGTCCGCCACCCCAGTGCTCCCCGCCTCCTGCGAGCACGGACCCAACGCCCTTCGCAGATCGGCCGGTTCGCGGTAGAGGACGCCGGTCATGCCGAGGGCGGTGGCGGCGTCGACGTTCTCCTGCCGGTCGTCCACGAACAGGCACCGGGCCGGCGGTACGCCCGCCCGCCCGGCCGCGATGCGGTAGATGGCCGGGTCGGGCTTGGCCACCTGCTCCACCGCGCTGCTCACGACCGCGTCGGCCAGGTCGGACAGGCCCAGCAGGGCGAGATCAGCGTCCAGTTGGAGGGTCGCGTTGGTGACGATCACCAGGGGGACGTGGGTCCTGGCCCGGCGCAGCAGCGCCACCACCTCGTCGTCGGCCCGGAACGGCGCGTCCGCGAGTGCCCGGCCCAGTGCGCGGGCCCGGTCCGCGCCCACCCGCTCCACGAGCCCGGCGGCGATGGCCGTCACCCAGGCGTCCGGGGTGATCCGGCCCAGGAGCAGCGGGAGATCGACCTCGGGCGCGTAGGCGATGTCCGTCGTGGTGCCCTCCGGCAGTCCGGCGGCCCGTTCCAGGGCGGCGAGCGGGGCGGTGTCGTAGAAGCGGACGACGTTGTCGAGATCGCAGAGCACAGCGTCGAAGGTGCGGTCGGCGGAGGCCGGAGGTGCTGTCGGAGTGCCGTCGTCGCCGGGGGCGGATCGCGTACACATGCTTGGTACTGGACTCCTGTGGTGGCTTTCGGTGGGGTGCGCCGAGTGCGGAGGAACGTGGTCGACCATAACCGGCCGCCGGACCGTTCATGGCCGACCACTGCCGCCCTTGCGGGCGGCCCGCGGGACGTCACGCGTCACCGTGCGTCCCACACTCGGCGGCGGTCAGCCGGTCAGCGCCCGCCAGGTCACCGGGCCCGACTCGCCGTCGGCCACCAGGCGGTTGCCGCTCTGGTAGGCGCGTACGGCGCTCGTGGTGACGGAACCGAACCCGCCGTCGACCGCCAGTCGGGCGCCGCGTTTGTTCAGCGCGGTCTGCAGGGCGCGGACATGGGACCCGCTCGCCCCCTGCCGCAGCGTGTACACGAGTACGGGCCAGGTGGCCGGTCCGACCTGGCCGTCGGCCGCCAGCCCCTTGGAGCGCTGGAACCGCTTGACCGCCTCGACGGACAAGGAGCCGTAGCTCCCGTCGGCGGCCGGCCCGTGGCCGCGTCGGTTCATCAGGTGCTGGATCACCACGACCGTGGCGCCGCTCGCGCCCGGGTCGATCCTCGACCAGCCTCCGGACAGGTCCACGCCCCGGGCGGCCAGGAAGGCGACCGGGTTCACCGTGGTGCCGAGGCGTCCCGAGTGGGTCTCGAAGTGCAGGTGGGGCCCGGTCACATTGCCGGTGGCCCCCATGTCGGCGATGCGCTGTCCGGCCGAGACCTTGGCGTTGAGCGCGACCTGGTAGGCGCTGAGGTGACCGTAGTACGTGTACTGGTTGTTGCCGTGCGCGATCACCAGGGCGTTACCGGTCCGGCCCGGCAGCCCACCTCCCCACGACCGGCGGACGACCGTGCCCCCGGCCGCCGCGTGGACGGCGGTGCCCGTGGAGTTGCTGACGTCCTGGCCGGCGTGGGACGCGCCGCCCCGGGGTGCGCCGTAGTGGCCCCCGGCCGGGAACCGGCCCAGAGCGGGATTGGCCCACGCCCCGTTCTTCGCCGCCGCAGCCGTCGCCGCTGCTGCTGCTGCCGCCGCTGCCGTGGAGGCCCCGGCCGAGAGGTTCACGCCGAGCCCGCCCAGCCCCAGCCCCAGCCCCAGGCCCGCCAGCAGCCGCCGCCGGGACAGGCCGTGGTCGGGGCTCTCCCTGTCCGCCGGTGTCTCCGCCGGCGCGGCGGTGGTTGCACAGGATCGGCACATCATGTCTCCCTCGAAGCGGGTCGAGCACGTGGGACGTCAGGGCGCGTGGGCGCGTGGGTGTCTGGGTGAGCGGCATCAGTGGATACAAGGATCTACCCGCATAGACGATAGGGCCGGGCGGCTGCCCGGTCAGGGGCCCACGGGCCCAGTGGGGGGCCCAACACGCGTATGGATGAGCCGAGTTCCGCACCGGGCCCGCCTACCGCTCAGGCCCGCCCGGCTGGGGGATCCGGGATGCCAGCTCCTCGGCGAGGCGGGCGGCGGGCCCACGGCGGCGGCGGGAGAGGGCCAGCCCCAGGTGGCGGCGCGGGCTCGGCCCGGCCAGCGGGAAGGCGACCAGCTCCGGATGCCGGGTCAGGCCGATCTCGGGGATCAGCGCGATGCCTACGCCGGCGCGGACGAGCGACTGGGCGAAATCGTAATCCGTCGCCGTGCACGAGATGCGCAGCTCGACGCCGGCCAGCTCGGCGTGGCCGACGAGCTGGGCGGCCGACTTCCGGCAGCCCAGGATCCATCGCTGATCGGCGAGTTCGGCCAGGTGCGGTGGCTCCGGGCGTTCCAGGTAGCGCGCCGCGGCGGGGTGGTCGCGCGGCAGGACGACCCGCAGCGGGTCCACACCGAGGGGCGTCCAGTCGAGGCCGGACCGGTCGCCGGCCCAGGCGGGCGGCGGGCCGTCGAAGTGGTAGGCGAGGGCGAGATCGGCCCGCCCCTCGCGGACACCGGGCAGGCTTTCCTCCGGCTCCGCCTCCAGGATCGTCAGCTCCACCTCCGGGTGTTCGGCGACGAATCCGGAGAGTGCGGCGGGCAGCAGCCGACGACCGCCACTGGCGAACGTGGCGACGGTGAGCGCGATCCGTTCGGCGGCCAACTTGTCGATGCGGCGCTGGGTGTCGGACAGTTCGGCCGCGATCGAGTCCGCCGCCTCCACCAGCAGGCGGCCCGCGTCCGTCAGCGTGACGCCCCGGGTGGAACGTTCGACCGCAGGGGCGCCGAGGCCACGCTCCAGCGCGGCGATCTGCTGCGAGACGGCCGAGGGCGTGCAGTGCAGTGCGAGGGCCGCCTGATTGAAGCTGCCGCGACGAGCCACCTCGCGCAGGACGGCAAGCCGCTGAACATCGATCAACAGTTCTCCTCATGACGTGGTGCGTCGATCGACACTACCGCCGTTGACCGGAGCTGAGCAGACTGCATGCCGAAGGCGCTGAAAGACCCGGGAAGACGCACAGCAGGCCCGGGAAGACGCAGGCAGGCCCGGGAAGACGCAAGCAGGAGCAGGAAGACGCCGGGCGGGACGGCGCGCGGGCCTTTGCAGGACAGTGCGGGACTCCGCAGGGCGATGACTGAAGAAGGGCAAGAGCTACAACCCCGACGCCTCCACCCAGACTGAGCGCCGCTTCGACCTGGTCACACTCGACCCCTTCGACTACAGCAGTGACGCGGGCATCGCGGCTTTCATCGACCACCTTGTCGGTGTCGAGAATCAGATTCGGCTCTTCAACGCCGGCCCCGGCACGCTGTCCCAGGGGCTGATGCCCGAGTATCTCTACCGCCGAACCCACGGCATCGTCGGTCTCCTGCGGCGCCTGATCGAGGACGGGCTGACCAAGGCAATGGAGAGCGGCTTGGAGAATCTGACCATCGACCTCCTCGACGAGATCGCCATCAACCTGGGCAACGTCCCCGGCAAGGACGGCATACGCGACGCCGAAGCCGGAGAGATCCCCCGACGTGGACACTGCCCCACAGCCGAGGACGAAAGCAGCCCGGAGGATCCCGAAGGCCCGGAAAGGGCGCAACACGGTTCTCGACGACCGCGGCACACCTCCGGCGGCCGAGGCATGACCCTGCGTCCCTTGCCCCGCAGCCTCGACCCACTCGAAGACGAAACCTTTGTTGGCTTCACTCTCCGCCTCGCCCGTCACAACGGCACGACCCCGGAGCAAGTCGCAGCCCGTTTGGGGTTGATGGATGGGCTGGGTGAGACCCCCGGCGCCGTCTCCCCCTGGCTGCTGGTGGACATGGACAAGCCACGTCTTGCCCGGGCGGCACGCGCGGCAAATCTGACCGTGGCGGAGACCGACAAGTTACTGCTCGCCCCCATAGGGCATCGATACGGTCTGGTGAGCAGGAGGTACCGGCCGTGGACGAGTCCCCGCCAGCTGGACCGTCCCAATCGATGGATCCTCGTACGGACCTCCCAGTACTGCCCATCCTGCCTCGCGGGCGACGGAAGTCCGCAAGAGGCTCTGAATGGCGGTGCCTGGAGACGGTCGTGGCGCCTGCCGGTGGTCTTTGCTTGCGTTCGGCACAGGCAGCTCCTCCATCGGGTCTGTCCTGCTTGCCGCACCCCTGGTCAGTTCGCCCGCGCTGGCATGATCGCTCGCCCGGGGATGGAAGAACTCCACCCGGCCCAGTGCCGATCGCCATCCTTTCCGGGCTCGGACGGTATCCGCCTGTCGGTCTGCGGGACCGACCTCTCACGCGTCGGACCAGCTTGTATCCCGGAGGACGCCGACTCCTTCAAGGCGCTGCTGGCCCTCCAGGGCCGCCTCGACGAACTGCTGGCCACCAACGGGCCTCAAAACATTAGTAGTTGCGGCAGACTCGTGCCGGTCGCCTAATACTTTATCGATTTGCGGGTGGTGGCCACGTTGATCCTCGCCTCCTGGCCGGAAGCAAGCCGTTTCGCAGCGACACCCGCCCTGGCGCAGGCGATCGAACGGGAAGCCGTGCAGCGGATGCGCGACAGCCGACGCCGCACGCGGCGGGGCGGGTCGAAAGGCCCATACGGGATCAACTCGCTGCTCTCACCTATGGACTCAGCCCAGAACATGGGCGCGGTACTGGGCATCGCTGTGTCCGTACTCGAAGCCCGCGACAAGAACTGGACACAGCGAGTGCTACGCCCGTTCTACGACACCGCCCTTGCATTGAACCGCGACACCTTCCGACGCCTCGCACGCCTCCCCGGCACATCCCTTGGGCTGCAGCAAGTGCTTGGAGTCGCAAAGGAGGCATCGGACACTCCGAACCTCGAGATCCACGTCCGCGGCCCACGAAACGGCTGATCATGCGCTCCCTGCCCCGCAGCCTCGATCCGCGTCACGACGAGACGCTCACCGGATTCGTGCTTCGCCTGGCTCATCGACTGGGCACCACCCCCGCAGAGATCCTGCTCCGCACCGGCCTGGCGCCCGGGGGTAGTCCTGGTCTACCTACCCGCCTGCCCTTGAGCTTCCATTGCCACTCGGACGAGGCCCACCTCGCGGCCTTTGCCCGCGCCACCCTCTTGATGCCCGCCGAGGTCGCCGACATGCTCCTCGTGCCGCTCGGGCAGCGGTATGGGCCACTGGACCCCGCGTTCACGCCACGCAGCACCCCAGCCCGGATGATCTACGACAACCCGTGGGTGCTGACCCGCTCCACGCGCTACTGTCCTCCCTGCCTTGCCGGGAACGGCACCCCCATCCAGGACCGGCACGGCGGTCCTTGGCAACGGCTGTGGCGCCTTCCGGTGACCTTCCTATGTGTCCGACACCAACGACTCCTCGCCCACCAGTGCCCCGGTTGCGGCGCACTTGCGCAGCCCCCCACGCAGGCAGCGCCATCGCCCGCCTGTCGGACGATGCTCTGAACCCGTGGCAATGCCGGTCGGCTGAGGCGCGTTCGGAACCGGCCGAGCATCCCGCGCATGCCTGCGGAGCCGACCTGAGCCGGGAAAGCGCCCCCGTCGGGAAACTCGATTCGGCCACTATGGCCGTGCTCGTCCAAGTTCAACGACACCTTGCGGGCTTGCTCGCTGCGGGAGGCCCTGAGAGCACGACGAGCGCGGGGGCGCCGGTCCCCGTCGCCCACTACTTCGCAGATCTGCGCGCGACGGTCGCCATGATCTTCCGAACCTGGCCCGAAGCACGCCCGGGCGCCAGCACATCGTTCCTGGCCGCCGTGCTCGATGACGAGCATGCTTCCCGCGCTGCGGAGGCTCAGCCCTTGCTTAACACCGCCGGGAAGAAGAAGACCTCCAAGCCCTACACCGCGCCGCCGACCGATTCCTTGGCAACGGGCGCGGTTCTGCAGATCGCGACGCGGTTGCTCCGAGCGTCGGATCCCTGCGAGGCGAGAGAGTCGATGACCCCGCTCGTTCAAAGACTTCGCGATGCCGACCGTGCCCTCAGCGCCTACTTGTGCCGCGTTGCCTGGATCTCAACGCCCATGAGGGCTGCGGTCGGCGACTGCTGAAGGCACCAAGCTGCGACGGAATGTTACGTAGCGATGCTGGAGTGTGATAAAGGTAGGGATCTTCACTCCCGGTGCCGGGATGGAAGCGGCGGGGGACGTGCCCTGATACGGGGCCGGATCGGGGGCGTCGATGGTCGACACGGCGGGCACGGGTGTTGGGGCTGGAGGCGCTAGAGCGTCCGCCGAGCCGGAGAGGCCGGACGGTTCACCGCACGCCATCTTCGAACTGGCTCCGGAAGAAGACAGCGGCTCGGACACGCTGGGCCGTTACCGGTACCAGGCGGAGGTAGCTGCCCGAGAGTGTCTCGCCATGCTCACGGAGGACTCAATTGACTTCGTCGTCTGCGAGTGGCACGAGGACTTCGTCGTGGCGTGGGCTGATGGTTCCGTGGAACTGGTATCGGTCAAGCATCGCGAAGAAAATCAGGGCACCTGGTCGCTTACGGAGTTGTGCAAGAGCGGCGGCCTGACCCACCTCTTTGACCGCTGGTGCGCATGCGAGTGTGCCGCCAATGTTCGACTCAGACTGGCCACGAACGCGGCGCTGAGTCCGACCAAGGGTAATGCCGGCACGCTGGCTCGGATGTGCGGCCCGGAGCCGGAACTCACAGATGGGCTGTCCTCTATGGCGGAGACAATCGCCCGCCAGATGCTGAAAGTCCGTTGGAAACAGCCCTATCCCAACGTCCCGGACACTCCCCAGGTGAGCAAGCTCGCTGACGTCCAGGTGCCAACGGGGTTCGTGGAGAGGGTCCTTCGCTTCCTCGCAGTCCTGGAGATCTCCTGCGATCCACCCCAGCGAGCGCACATCACCGACGTCAACATCCAACGGCTTCTAGTGCCGGCCGTCGAGCAACTACAGCTCGCGCATGTCGACCTTGAGAGCACGTACCGGGCTGTCGTCGATCGGATCGAGCGTGCTAACCGTGATGAGAGCGACCGCAGCCAGCTTGCTGTCTACATCGCCGACCCGAGCCGCGTCCGTCACAGCACGCGGATGCAACAGCGCATCGGCCGGCGCAGTATCACCCGCGAGATCGTCCGCCAGTCGATCGCGTACACGACGGTTCAGCTGCCCACGTTCCCCCGCGGTCAGGTGCCCGTGCTGGCACCGGGAGGAGCAAAGCTTGGCCGCAAGCTGCGCCGGGGCCTGGTGCCCTCGGACGAGGCGGCGTTCGCCGAACGGCTCCGCTCCGCGTGGTACACGACCTGGTCCGAGCGCCGCTCCGGCCTGGCCGGGGATGAAACCGACCTTTTGAATCTGTCCATGGACGTGCTGGAGATGGCCTTCGAGTGCCGACGCCATGCGCGCGCCCAGGTCGCCGAGGGCAGCGAGTTCGGTAACAAGATGAACGACCTGCTGGTTGAGAGACTGAAGGTCGACGCTCTGCCGTCGCCGCCGCCGTTTTTGCTCAGCAACCTGCATTTGCGGGGCTTGGCCTACCAGCTGTGCGACGAGTGCCTCTTCTTCTTCTCCGAGAGTTTCAACACGGATGAGGAAGCCTCATGACCCGTAGCGCCGACTTCGAGACCGCCGCAGCGCGCATGCGGACGCAGCGGCGGCAGGCAGAGCAACGTGAGGTCCACTACCACGAGGCGCGCATTCTCCTGCTCATCTCGCAGTTCACCACCCCCAAAGGGGGGCTCGACGGTCTGACAAAGCTCGCGAAACTCGACTTCCTGCTGCACTATCCAGCGATGCTGGAACGCCTCCTGCCTGCTGGCGAAGCGTCGTGGCCGGCAGGAACCGCCCCCACACCACCCGAGCGCCTGGCGGTCGAAAGCCGTATGACCCGCTACAAGTACGGGCCCTGGGACCAGCGCTACTACAGCGTCCTCGGTTCACTCGCCGCCCGCGGCCTGATCGTCTACAGCAACAGCGCCAGAGCCGAATTCCGTGCCACGCCGCAGGGCACCGCGGCCGCGGCCTCTCTTGCTGCAACCCCGGAGTGGGACGTTGTCGCCAGCCGCATCAAGCTGTTAAAGCGGCATTTCAACAAGTCAGGATCGGCCTTGAAAAACCTCATCTACGACCGCCTGCCCGACGCCGTCGACCGGCCCTGGCGGACGGAGATCTGACATGGCCGTCCACCTGCGCATCGTGGCCTTGACCGTCACCACCGCCGAGGCGGAACAGACCTACCGCTTCGACCGTCCGGCCACCGTGATCACCGGCCCCATCGGCACTGGCAAGTCCAGTCTGCTGATGCTCTTCAAGCACGCCCTCGGCGGCAGCGCCATGCTCACCCCGGCGGTCCGCGACCACGTCCTGTCGGTCCAGGCCGAGGTCGTGGCCGGCGACGAACGTGTTGTCCTCAGGCGGACCATCGAGGGAGACACCGCCGACACTGTGGATCTCCTCGATCCACACTCCCTCGCTCTGGAACGCACCCTTCCTCTGCGGGCCTCGGAAGGCGTCACCACGCTCTCCGATCATCTCCTGGACGAGCTCGGATTCCCGCGCGAACAGATCGCCGCACGACGAGAAGGAGCAGCGCGGCCGCAGAACCTCACCTTCAACGATCTGTACGCCTACGTCTACCTCCAGGCCCGCGAGATCGACCGTCAGGTTGTCGGTCACCTGGATAGCTGGTTTGAGACCAAGCGCAGAGAGCTCTTCCGCCTGATGTTCGGGCTCACCGACAGCGCGCTCATGGAGCTCAAGCGCACCAGGAATCAGCTCTTGGACACACTGAAGGCCAGAACCGCCGAGCACGACAACGTCAGCTCCTTCCTGGCAGCTTCCGACCCCCGCAGTGACGACGAACTGCGGGCTGAACTCACTCAGCTGCGCGACACCCTAGAGCGGGCATCGTCCGCGCTGGCCAGCCTCCGCACCGAACTTCAGGAACAGACCGCCGCCGACACCGCGGTGCGTGACGAGCTGCAGAACGCCATCCGCGCCGCGCGGCAGACCGAAGAAGAGGTGTCCGCGGCCGCCGACCTCGTGGAGGCGCGGCATGCCGTCGTTGCTCAGGTACAGCTCGACCTCTCCCGTCTCGCACGGTCGGTCACAGCCATCGACCAGCTCTCCCCTTTCGAGTTCGTCGTCTGCCCACGGTGCATGCAGTCGCTGGCGGCCCGGGCCGTCGAGGACGAACACTGCCTCGTCTGTCTCCAACCCGACCCCGTCGAGGCCGACATCGATCCGGCTGCCATCGAAGAGACACGCGCGGCCCTGCAGCAGCAGCTTGAGGACGCACAGCGCATCCAGCAGTCGGACGAGGCGCACCTGCAGACCGTCCAGGAGCGTTTGCAGCAACTCAGCTTCGCCGTCACCAGCCTGCGCCGAGAGCTCGACGCCCAGACCCGCAACGCGGTCGCCCCGCGCTTCGACGCCATCGCCGAGGCCAGCTCCCGCGTCGCCTCGCTCAAGGCCAGCATTGATGCCATCACCCAACTGCGCGAATCCTGGGCACGGGTGCGCACCATCGACGCAGACATCCGCTCGCTTAAGGCCGACCGACGGCAGGTCAACAAGGACATCAAGGAGAAGTCCGAGCAGCTCAAGGCTAGCCAGACTCTGGTCGGTGACCTCAGCACCGAGTTCAGCCGACTGCTCACCAGTTGGAACCTGCCCTGGGTCGACACGGCAGTCATCGACCGTGACACTTATCTGCCGGTGGTCAACGGACGGCCCTTCGAGACCCTGCAGGCCTCCGGCGGGGGCATCGCCACCTCCGTCAACCTCGCCTACAGTCTCACGCTCCTTGCCTTCGGGCTCGACCACCCCGACGTCCTCGTTCCATCGTTTCTCGTGATCGATTCACCGCGCAAGGCCTTCGGTAATAACGACTCCGACCGGCAACGCGCGGCCGAGATCTACAGTCGATTCAGAACGCTGGCTGACGCATATGGCGAACGTCTGCAACTGATCATCGCCGACAACGACCCCCCGCCCACCACCAGCGACTCCTTCGGCAAGGTGGAGTTCGACTACGAACACCCCATGGTGCCCGGTGCGGTTCACCCTGGCCCTGATCAGGTCAGTCGCATCGAGAGCCAGTCAGATAGCTGACGAACTTGGTGTCTCGCGAGAGACGGTACGCAAGTGGTGGGCACCTACGTCGCCCCGCCTGAGAATGCTCTGGTCCTGGTGGCAATTGGCCGGTGTCACCGCCTCCACGGTCAGTAGGGTGGGTTCATGCCGAAGAACGAACCGTTCATCATCGACGGAGTCACTTACGAGCGCGATTCTGCTCCGGGAGAGGGCGGATCAGCCGTGGTGTGGAAGGTCCGCCGTATACCCGACGGTCAGGTGCTCGCAGTCAAACGGATTAAGAAAGACCGCGACGCGGACTCCGCTCGCAACAAGCGTTTCAAGCAGGAGATCGAGTACGGGCAGACATCGAGCCACCCGAACGTCGTGAGCATCCACGCGCGTTCAGAGGACGCGAACTTCTTCTACTACGTCATGGACTTCTACCCGATGACGCTGCGAAACGTGATCAACGACGAAACCGATGCTGACGTGCTTGTCGACTACGCGCGCCAGCTCTGCGATGCGCTCGCATATGTGCATGGCGACGGCATAGTGCATCGCGACATCAAACCTGAGAATGTCCTCGTCGACCCTGATGCGCGTCGGCTCGTCCTGGCCGATTTCGGCATCGCGCATTTCAAGGACTCCTCTCTCACGAATCGCGGGGACCTCCTAGTGAACCGGAACTACCTCGCTCCTGAGCAGATGGTGAGGAACAATGCCCTCGGTATCGGCAAGCCGGCGGATATCTTTGCGCTCGGCCTCGTCATAACCGAGATGTTCACGAAGCAGAACGCCCGAGGTCGACGACACGCGCTGGTGCGCGACCGCTATCCCTTCCTGGCCGACCTCGACCTGATCATTGAACAGATGCTGCTCCAAGATGAGGCGCAGCGGCTCCGCATCGACACCGTACGCGGCATGCTTCGGGTAACCCTTCAGCGGCTCGACTCGGCACTCGAGGAGATTTCCGATGATCTGCGCCCCGACGAAGCGTCCGCCGACAGCTCGTCCGGCGAGGTCGAGCGGGTCCTTGGCCGTGCCGCGAGAGATGTGCTGTCGGCGAAGCATGTCTTCGAGCGGGTCGCCGACGGAGAGCTTGACCGTTTTAACCTCAACTATCACTGTGAGGTTGCGTACCGGGTGAGCACGGAGCTGTTCAATACGTGTGCTCAAGCCGTTGTATATGCCTTGTGTAAGGCGAAATTCGATTATGAGGGCGCCGGGCGGTGGGACGAGAACGACGACGCTCTCGTGTTGTCGGCCGCCAAGCCGGGACTACAACGCGAGCTGGAGGCGATTCTGGCTGATTTCCCCCTCCCTCGGTCTTCGCGCTGGGGCGGTCTGCCACGGCGGTCGGCTCACTTGTTCCGGTTCTGCAAGGCCTACCACTGCGAAGAGCTGCTGACGAGCATCCGTGAATCTGTCTACGGTGAAGGTAATCGCTCGTTGCAGGCGAATTTGATCGACGCCCCGATCCTCTGGATCGCCCGCTGGATGCGTACGAGTCTGGACACCGACTACCTGGAGTTCGACAAAGCAGTTCGCGAGGACATCGGCTTCGAGCGCCACCTCTCGGTGCTCTGGGACAAGACGCTTCCGTTGGATTCGGCCCGAGAAGCGGTGGGAGTGGATCTGTTGACCGAGCCGCTCAACGCCGACCGCGTCGCCGGCACACTGCAGGCGCTTGAAGCGAAATGGGATGTCTCCGTGGGAGAGCTCGTAGACGGTGGGTACTCGGTCATGTTCCGGTCACGCAACACGTACCGCTGCTTCCACGACGAGGCGCTCGCCCTCGCAGAACCGGGCTCAGTATTCGAAGCCGACGTCCTCGATCTGCTCCGCCCTGAGGCGGAGTTCGACGACCTCGTCGCACTCACATGGGATCGGGACTTCGACGTGGCCATCACGCTCGGGAAGGTCCTGGGCACCCTCACGCGCTAGTGTCCTGAGTCCAAAGTTCAAGGGCGGTCACAGGATGGGGTGGTGCCTGGTCCGAAGCCGTTGTCGCTGGAGTTGTCCGATCACGAACGCCAGGTGATGCGTGGCTGGTTGTGTAAGCGGACGGCGTCTCAGGCGTTGGTGTTGCGGTCGAGGATCGTGCTGGCATGTGCGGAGGGTCGGGCGAACGCGCAGCTCGCACCCGCGCCGGGCAGGACGACCGCACGGCGCTCGATCTGGGTGTCTCGCGGGAGACGTGCGCAAGTGACGGCCCGATTCTTGGCGAATCGGCTGGAGGGTGGCTCAACCTCTTCGAGCGCTGGTTCGCTGAACTGGTCTGCCGCAAACTCGGGGTCTGCTGGTGAGGTGGCGTCGATATGCATGCCCCGATTTGGCGCTATCCCGCCGTGGCGAAGGGATCGGCTCCTGCTCGGCGAAGCTGGGCGTCGCCCACGTCAGTTGGCGGCGTCCCGGCGAAGGCGACGCCGAGGGACGATGTCCCCAGAGATACCGAGGTGCGCGGTGGCCTGGTCAAGCTCCTCGGCCAGCAACTGCTCGCTGAGGATGGAGTTAAGGATCCGGCCGGCCTGGATCAGGCAGACGGCCGTCCAAATGACGTCGTTCAGGCCACTCTCCCTGGGCTTGTTCCGCAGTTCCCAGCCGCCGGCCCGTGTGCGATGGAGATACAGCTGCGCTGTCTCTCGTGTGGTGTGGGAGTAGGAACTGAGGTGCCGGTAGGGCAGATAGCTTTCCTGCTCTCCGAATGCCGCCATCAGGTCGGCGGTGTTGCGGATCTCGTTCGTCAGCCGGACAACCTCAGGGGCCGGGTGGGCGGTGCGTTCGTCGACAGCGGCACGGACCTTTGCCTCGACCTCGTCTCCCTCGACATCCCACCCAGCTCGCTTCGCGTTAGTGATCAGCTTGAGGAGCTGGTCGTCGCTGTAGGCGTCAACGGCCTGCACCGCGGCGTCGCCGCCGTCAACGAGCCAGGCCATCGCCACCGCGTGCGTCATCAGGTTCCGCATCACCGGTGCGACGACGAACCCGTTACCGTTCTTGGCCGCCTCCGCCACCACGCGGGCGGAGGCCGAAATGAGCATCCACCAGCTCCACGCGACTGGTGCCACCGCCTCGTGTTCGCGGAGGAAGCCAATGCCGCCCACTCCGGAGGCCATCCTGTCGCGGGCGGCCAGCAGCTGGTCGATGACGTCGAGAGCGCGCCAGGCCGTGGCCTCGTCATGCGCAAAATCGGGCATAGCGCCAATCTATGGCTCCGCGACCCGAAACCGCCCCACAATTTCCGACTGGACCTGGAAGGCGACAGCTGTCGCGCAAATACGACACCTATCGTGCTCAGTTGTCCGTTCCCAAAAGATCTGGATCGAGGTGGTGCCTCTGACCTGGTCCTTGTCAGTTCTGCTGGGACGGGTTGGAAGCCGGGCGGCCCAGTGGATCTGGGCGCTGCTGCGCCTGCTTGAGCGCGAGCTGAGACCGTCCCACTTGTTCTGTCGGACGGCGCGGCCGTGGCCTGGTGTTTTTCAGTTCTGGTGGGACTCATCCCGTAGGGCGTCGTAGTCGTCCGGCGTCGTCACCAGCATCAGCGATCGTCCCAGGGAGTCGGTCCAGCGAAAGAGGGGGTCGTTGGAGAAGGCGTGGGAACGGAGCTTCTCGCGGAGAGTGGGGACGTTCAGCCGGTGCTCGGCCTCTGTGTAGACGGAGTCGATGGTGCGCCGGTGCTGGCTGAGGCTCGTCCATCGGCCAGGTTCCCGTAGTGCCCGCCAAGCAGGATCGGCCAGCATGCCCAGCAGCGTGACGAACTCTGGATAGGTGGCGATGTACTCCCGCTCGTCGACGCGTCGCCTGATGATGTTCCCGTAGATGGCTTCCTTTGGAGGAAGCTGGGCGAGGCGGTCGTTCCAGCGTGAGAGCAGATGAGGTTGCTTCTTGTTCAGGAGCCATGAGCGGACCAAGTGCTGCGCTTCCTTCGTCGCTGCTTCCAGGGTGTCGGGGAAGCGCCGGGCGATCCGTCGATGTCGGTGCTCAGCGGTACCGAGCTCTGGTAGGTGACCGACACGGTAGTGGCGGTTGCCGTCCACCCAGATGCCGTGTCGGCGGCAGAGTTGGAGATCTGCGGGACGATGGGCGAGGACTGGCCTGGTGATCCCGCGGCGGTGCATGCAGTGTGAGCAGGCGATGTAGAGATGCCGACGGTAGCGGACTACCTCACCTGTGGTGCGCGCCTCAACCCGGGCGATCGCTGGTAGCAGCATCCGGAGGGTCTCGGGCGTAAGGCCCGTCAGGGTGGCCAGCCGTGGCAGAACCATCGGAGTCCAGCGCCAAAGCGTGTCCGTCCTCTTACCAACCTGCGCGTTTTTGAATGGTGTCAGAGTCTTCGCCAGCTGGCCCGCCGTCACGTTGTTGGCGGCGGCGAGGCGGTGCAAGTACCAGCCGAAGACTTCTCCGTGGACTGGTGGCAGAGGAAGAGGCAGGAGCCTGACCGGGGCTTCCCTGGGCTCCATTACTCAGGCCGCCTTCGGCCTGCGGGCGTATTTGGCTCGGGGGCGATCGGGCCGGGTCTTCTGGACAGCGTGGTCGAGCTCGATCTCGTCGAGCATGCGCTTGGTGATCTTTTCCGTGCCGCTGTCGATGGCGTCGACTGCGGCTTCTCGGATGAGCTGGGAAAGGCTGCCGATCAGCCCGCCAGTGCGCTCGTGGAGGTAATCGGCCATGGCGACCAAGGTGCCGGGACGATGGGCGTGTAGTCGCAGGGAGTTCTCCATGGTCACCACCAGGGCCTGCCAGCTCTCCTTGTCCGCGCGGTTCTTGTGGCCGAAGGGTCGGGAGGGGATGACCGTATAGCGGCCGGCGATCTGCTGTCCGCGAGTGCCCTGGAACAGGCTGCTCGTCTCGACGTTGAGACCAGCAAGCACGAAGGTGGCCGCGATCCGTTCCGAGAGGTACTTGAGCTGATCGGATGCCTCGGCTCCATTGCGGGTGGTCAGGTCGAGGTTGTGGATCTCGTCGACCAGGACGAGTGTGGTGCCGAGTTTGCCGAGCAGGTCACAGACGGCGTTGGTGATCTGGACCTGGCTCATGCGGTGCTCCAGCGGGATGCCAAGGAATCGGGCGAACTCGCCTGCGAGCATCTTCGGGGTAGCCGCCGGGGGGACGGTGACGAAGACGACCGGCAGTCCGCCGACGGCGGTGGGGTTGCGCCGCCGGGTGATCTGTTCGACGTTCTTGCCCAGCTGGGTGATCGCTGTGGTCTTGCCGGTGCCGGCCGAACCGGACACGATCAGGCCGCGACGGGCG
Source organism: Streptomyces sp. NPDC091287 (assembly GCF_044768525.1). Lineage (NCBI taxonomy): Bacteria > Bacillati > Actinomycetota > Actinomycetes > Kitasatosporales > Streptomycetaceae > Streptomyces > Streptomyces sp. NPDC091287. The sequence continues at coordinate 182,834 of NZ_JBIVUV010000012.1, read as the reverse complement.
GAGACTTGGTGCCGGTTGAGCACGATGCGTTTGCGGCCCGTGGTGACGACGCCACGGATCGTGGGGGTATTCACGATGACGGATCGTGTGTGGTAGTCGATCCGCGCTTCCCTGTAGGACTCCAGCTCATCCTCGTCCAGGACGGTGCCAGACGGGAGCGACGGCGGGGGATCCGGGTTTTCGTAGACGAACGCTCGCCAGCCTTCCTTCGTGGTCAGTGACATCTGCGGGTTGGCGATGTTCTGTGGCGGAGCCTCGCTCACAGGCGGCTCCCGTCGGTGAAGGCGTCGAAGACGCCGAAGGGAATGACGTTCGACGTCTGCTCCGGGACGGTGGCCTCGTCCTCGGCGTCTTCCAAAGCTGGTGCCTGCGGCAGCGCAGGGACGGACCGGGCGGGTTCCAGGGCGGCGCGGGTACGGGCCGCGATACGGCGGTCCGGCCCGGTTTCCGCCCGTGTCAGCAACTGGTCGACGGCTGCGGTCACGGCGGCTTGGTTGGTGTCGTCCTGGCCCCGCATCGCAAGCAGGTCTCGGGCTCGGCGCCAGGTGAAGTCCGCGAACGGTGTCGAGACCAGGTGCCGGTGTGTCCACGGAACCGTGATCCACTCTCCGGTGCGCGCGTCGCGTACCCAGACCTGAGACAGGTCGTAGGGGTCGTAGTGGACCTCCCAGAGACCGCCTTTCGCGGCCACTCCCGAAGGGCGGCGCCGCAGCGGAGCCAACTCCAGGCAGTTGTAGGTGCGATGGTCGATACGGATTCCGTACTCGTTCACCGACCGCCAGACTGCTGGCAGCAGTTCGAGGTAGTCGAGACCGCTCAGCGGCAGCGGGACGTAGCCGGTGCGGGCCACGAGCAGCGCGTACGCGTCGTTGGGTGACATCGACCGGCCGGGTAGGAACGGACTACGAAGCCCGTCGTGCGGCCGCTGCTGCCAGCAGGCCACGATCCATTCCTGAAGAAGGTCATCGAGTTCCGCGAGCGTCCATACCGCCTCGACACCCGCGCCGCGGCGGTCCGTGTTGGAGCCGGTGTAGCCGGAAACATGCTGGCAGAACAGGGTGTTGATGGAGGAAAACGTCCGCTCCACGATGGCCTTGTCCGTCGGAGTGGCGGGCCGCGAGGGCTGCACGGAGACGCCCAGCGACCGACAGGCGGCGATGAACGCGTCGGAGACGAACACCTTGCCGTGATCGATGCCGATGGTTTCCGGGACGACCACCGGTTTCGCGGCGGCCTGCTCCAGCCGGACGTCGATGTCCAGCAGCCGGGCGTGCGGAATCAGCGTCGCCGACAGGGCCAGGGCCTCCGGCCAGCCCGGCCGCAGCGGCTCGGGGACCAGCATCTTCGCCAGCAGCAGCGACGCATCGACAGCCTTGGTGCCCGCCGGCCGCAGCACCGCCGCGCAGATTGTCCGGGTCGCCACGTCAACGGCGATAGTCAGTTCCGGACGACCGCTCACCCCGTCCTCCAGGATCACCAGCACATCCAGTGGAGTCGTGTCGATCTGTACCAGCTCGCCCGGTCGGCAGGCCGCGGACGGCGTGAACATTCCCTCGGGCCGACGAGCTTGGGAGCGGCGGGAAGCAGCCGAACCGAAGGCGTGCGTGCCCGCGCTCACTGCCGCGACAAGCCGGTAGAGCGTCGTCTTCGACGGCATCGGCACCACCCCGGCCCCGTGCTGCTCGGCAAGCAGGGCCTCGACCCGGCGCCGCACCCGGCCTCGTGTCCCAGTCGACTCGTTCAGCTGGCAGGCCAGCACCTCCGCGACGGCTGCCACCACCCGGTCATCAGCCCGACCCGTCGGCGAGGACAGACGGGTCTTGCGGTGATCGACCAGCCCCCAGACCCCTTGAACCCGGTAGCGGGTCCGCATCCTCTCGACCGTCCGCGCGCTCACCGTCCAGCCCAGGGCACGCAACTCGGTGGCTTTCGCGGCGATCCGCTCCTCCAAGGTATGCCTGGCCGGGTCGTACTCCGGCCGCGGCCCCGCCCCGGCTCCGATACCGCTTTGCCGCCCGGACTCCAGCTCCAGTAGATGCTGTTCCCAGGCGGTGGCCTTCTCTGCCTCCAGCGGCGGAACGGTGTCCAGCAACGCGAAGGGCGCCACTACCGGTGACCCGTCCCCCTGACCAAGGAACTCGAAGCCTTCGGCGGCCAGTAGGTGAGGCAGTAGCACAAGACTCGCCCGCCCAGCCTCGTCGGCCAGCCGCACCAGCGTCCCTGACAACCCGACCACGGTGTGCAGCCGCTCGTCGAGCCGGACCTGGTCGCCGACGCGCAGCGCCGCCCGTCCGCTCACCACGCCTCCGCCCGCGACACCAGCGTCGTGTCCGTCAGTGGCTTGGCCAGGTCCGCCCGGAGCCGCCCCGCCCAGAGCAGGTGGAACACCGCTGGTAGCACCGCAATCGGGTCACCCAACAGTGACGCCTGCCCCACCAGCGGTGAGGGCACCGAGAACGCCGCCATCAGCCGCTCGGCCATCCCGGCGGTAGTCGCATGCCGAGGGTGTCGATACCCCGCCAGCCAGCGGACATTGGCCATCCGGACCGGGTCCACTATCCCGACCACCCGGTAGCCCCAGCCCACCGCTTCACAAGCCAGCCGCGTCACGGCGAACTTGGCCGCCGACCGCTCGTCGACCCGGTCCAGAGGCCGGCAGTCCACCAGCAACCCCCGGCCGTCGTCGAAGCGTGCGAAGTAGTCCGGCGCGTGGGAGATTGCCCGGCCCTTGTCGTTCTGCCAGAACAGCCATAGCGGCTGCGACAGCAGACCAGTCACCTCGGGTGTGAAGTCCAGCAGCATCGCGTGATCCCGCTCCAGCCACGACTCGAACCCCACATGCCCGCCTGTTGTGGCCGACCAGTACAGGCCCGGGAAGTTCCGCTGGCCGCGGTATGAAGGGAAGCCACGGACTGGCAGTCCCGTCTCGAACTCGACCTCCTCCGCCTCATTCAGCGGTCGGCGGTGTTCACCTTTGGCATCCCGCCAACCGACCTCGAATCCGCCCACGTCCAGCGGTGCCGTATCACTCGTCCCACCCAACCCCATGGACTTCACTGTCCAGAATCAATGGGAATCCACCAGAAGTTTTGGGCTGAAACCCCTCATGTGAGTGATGCTGCGAGCCAGCTCAGTCAGAGTCTTCATGATCACTGGCGAGGTCGTCTGAGGCGGGTCGAAGCCTGCGACGCGCCGCGTCCAGGCGTTCGCCATAGTCCGCTGCGAAAATCCCAGGCAGGGACTTGTCGAGCGTTCCGGCCAGCCTATGAATGGGTGCCCAGACCGCCTCGTCGTCGACGAGACGGCTGAGGTCCGTCATCTGCACTCGCTCCAGCCAGTCCGACAGGACCAGCGCTTCATCAGAGGTGAGCTTGATGATGATCTCCGTGTTCTCCACTGCTCGAACATAGTTCGGCGACCCTGCGGTGTCAGAGGTGCCTGGCACAGTGCCGCCGTGGACATCGATTCCTTCTGGAAGCTCATCGAAGAGTGCCGACGGCAGACGCGGGGCCGGGACGAACGGCTGACGTGGTTGCGTGACGAGTTGTCGCGGAGGCCGCTGACACAGATCGTGCAGTTCCAGGTTCGCCTGGACGAAGTGACGCACGAAGCCTTCACCTGGGATCTCTGGGCTGCTGCGGAGCGGATCTTCGGCGGCTGGTGTTCGGACGACGGATTCTGCTACTTCGGCCTGTGGATGGTGGGGATCGGTCGGGAAGCCTTCGTGCGGGCAGTGATCGATCCCGACTCTCTGGCCGATACCCCTGAGGTTCAGTGCCTGGTGGGTCGCCCTCGGGAGCTCTGGAACGACGACTGGCCGGAGTGGGAGTCTCTCGACTACGTCGCCATGGAGGCGTATGGACTACTCACCCGTGCGGATGACTACTGCGTCGACGCATTCTATGAAGCCGTCGAAGCCGAGGAGGGCGCTGTAGGCGGCAATCGAGGGCCGCGCGGCGAGCAGTGGGACGTGCGATGCGAAGACGACGCGATGCGCAAACTGCCGAGACTGAGCGCGATGTTTCCCCTCCGGCCACTGGTCCGGTAGGCGCGAAAGCGCGAGGGATCAGGCCGAGGCTTCGGGGGTGTGGACAGACAGGCGATGCCACGCGTGGCCGCAACCGTCGGAGCAGAAGTGCTCTCGTCGGCGTTCGTCGGCGACGGCCAGCACCGCGATCAGTAGCCGGAATGACTTGAGGCGCTCGTCGTGCGGGGTGAGACTGGCGATCTTTCCGAGTTGCTGGTCGATCCGCCCCCGTGTGATCAGAACTGCCGGTGTGTGCGTGGCGCGAAGTCCGGCGCGTCGGATACTTTCCGGGCCGTCCTCGGCGGTGGCGCGGGCCTGAATGCAGAAATGTGACAGGAGGCGCAGGGTGTTGGACTGCTCCTCAGTCGAGAGGCCCTCGAACCACTCGATTCCCTGTGACATCGGCCGAAGCGCTTGGGCGAGTTCGTTGAGAATGATGTACGGATCAGCCATTCGCACGCCCCCGTTGCGCTCGGATCGCCGTTGTCCATGGTGTTGCGATGTGGAAAGCCCCGAACCCGCCCTCACCGCTTCGGATCTGCACGTGGTGATGTGCTGTGCGATGTGCACCTTTACCTGTACGCCGTGCTGAGCTGCACTGTTGATAGGGAGTCGAACCCCCGCGTTGCTCTTCACGCGCCAGGAGTGGGCTGGAAAACCGCCGGCCCTCGGTGTGTGCACGCCTCCGAAGCTGCTACCTGCTCCACATCGTCCCCGCCTGCTGGACTACTCAGTCCAGCAGATCCGCCTCCCAGTTCGTACGCTGGATCCGTATATCGACCTCGCGGATCTCCCGCGCGAGAACATCCGCCTGACCGCGCAGTTCCGCCACCGGAAGCGCGGAAAGCATCATCAGCTCGGACCGAAGCTGTCGGCCGTATCCCCGCTCGCCGCTACCCGCCGCCGCGTCCGCCGCCGCGGTGACCACGGAGTGACGCAACCGCAGGACATCGCGGCGTGCGAGGGCATCGGTGAGCGTGCCGTCCGAACCCATCTCCACGGTGGCATTGGTCCGGTTGATCCGCCGGATCAACGTTTCCAGAGCGCTCAGCACCTCACCGGCCTCAGCCAGCAACTGGGCGGCATCCTCGGCGGGCGTCTCCCCCTCCTGGTACCGCGCACTGCTGACGACGCGCGCTCGCAACTGTTCTACACGGCGCGTCGCTTCCGCACGTTCTGCCAGTGCCTCAGCAAGCTTCACTGTCTCCACCTCCCCCTCCATGAGCTCGCACGAGTATACGAGTGGGAACCAGCTCATACGCACTTGGATTTTGATCCACAGGAGCTCTGACCAGCCACTGGAGCTAGAGCGGACAGCCGCTCAGAGCGCTACGCAAAGAGAACCCAACAGTGCGAACGAGAACGAGTGGGAATCCGCCGGTTTCAGCGAGGCGGGACAACAGGCTGGCCAGCTTCGCCGGGACTCCGCCAAGTCGTTCGCCAGGAGCGCTGGGACTTGCCACGTCTACTGAGAACGGACACAGAGCGTGAGCACGGGTGTGACTCGCAGCGATAACTGTCACCGAGCGGTGGAGCTGACCTGGTCCGCTCGGTCGAGTTCGCAGCGGTAGTTGTCACTAATTGCTCGGGCTAGTTGTCACAAGGTTCATGTTCGCAGTCGGGTTGTCACCAATTTCGAAGCGTGCTGGTGCGGGCGCCGTGGGCGGGCGTTTGCTTGAAGGCATGGCCGATGAGTACGGACTGCTGCATGCGGCAGTCCCCGAGGCGGGGGCGGTGTGGTCACACCGCTGCCGCTGGGACGACCTGCTCATACGGGCATCGATTGTCTCTGGACGTCAAGATCTGGATCTCTCGGATGGCTGGACTCGTCGCTGGGCGGTCACTTTGAACCTCGGAGGCGGCGAACTGATCGTGCCGGTCCGGGACCTTGCCCAGGTTCAGCTTCCCGGGGTCGGGCCGGTCCGCTGGTTCTCGTGGCATCGGCGGCAGCGCCATCGGCCCGGGCTTCAGTACATGGTCAGCACAGGGCGGCATCACGGCTTCGAGAGCCTGGAGGAAGCGAAGGTTCTGCTTGCGCTGGACTTCGCCGGCCAGGTGCGGGAGGTGGTCCCACAGCCCTTGAAGCTGCAGTTCCGGACCGGCGGCGGGCCGCGCGTCCACGTTCCGGACTTCCTGGTGCTGTCCCGGGCCGGGGTGTGTCTGATCGATGTCCGACCGCTCGACCGGGTGCGCGCGAAGGACGTCGAGTCGTTCGCCGCCGCCTTTGAGATGGCACTGGCCTGCGGCTGGGAATACGTAGTGGCCGCAGGCTGGAGACGACAGGTCTTCACCGGGCTGGACGTTTTGTCCTGCCAGCGCCGCCCGCTACTCGATCCACTCGGGCTGCGGGCGGATCTCCTGGAACGGGCTCGGTCCCGGGTGACGTTCGGGGAACTCGTGGCTACCTCCACGGTTCCGGCGCTCGCTCGGGCGGAACTGCTGCACCAGCTCTGGCACCGTTCGCTCGGTATCGATCTTTCTGTCCCGCTGAGTGACCGATCGCTGGTCGAGCCCGCAGGTGAGGCCCTGTGAATCCTCCGCTGGCGCTTGATCTCGCTCCGGGGGCCGGGCTTGTCCTGGACGGGGTGGAGTGGACTGTCGAACGGCATGAGCCCCATCTGGGGCGGGTCGTGGTACGCGATCCGGCGGGAGCCCGCCAGCAGCTGACCTTCCGGTTCCTCGTCAACCATCCGACTTGTCGGCCGTCCTCACGCACAGCGGCCTTCGGCCCGGACCGCGGGCGGCAGCCCGCCTCCGTGGCCGATCTTCCGCCGGGGAAGCTGGAGTTGGTCCGGCTACGAATGGCCCATCTGCTGGAGGTGGGCACTGGGTTCCGTAGCGGGAATCCCGAGGATCCCAGGCCGGGAGAACCGAGGCCGTGTTACGACCCGGCCATCACCACGCTGACCGAGCGACGGTGGGCCAAGGTCGCCGAGCTGGCGGCGATGGACCGGCAGGAGGCCCGGCTGCTGGGACTGGACCGGGTTGGTTACCGCACGCTGATCCGCTGGGAGCGTGGCCGTGAGAGGTCCGGGCTGATCGGATGCGCCGATGACCGGTGGCTGCGGCCGGGTGGGCGCCGCCCGAGCATCGGCCCGGAGATCCGGGAGGCGATCTTCGCGGTCCACGCCGAACTGCAGGGTCGGTCCCGGGTTGGGATGGCCACCCGCACCCGCCTGATCCATCAGTACGTACGCGAGACCTACGGGCCCGACCTGCACGTCCCGTCATACAACACGCTGCGGCAGGTCTGGCACGAGTGGTTTGGCCCCAGCGGGTCACGGCCGCGCAACCAGGGGGCGGCTGATCTGCCGGTACGGTCCGGGCATGTGCTGGTCGACCGTCCCGGGCAGGTGGTCGCGCTGGACACCACGGTGCTGCCGGCGATGGTCCGCGAAGGTGTCTTCGGCGAGCCTGTCAGGGCCCACCTGACCCTCGCGCTGGATGTGTTCACCCATTCGCTTTGCGCTTTCCGGCTCACTCTGGTGTCGGACACCGCGGTGGATGCGGCGATGATGCTGCGTGACGTCATGCTGCCACTGCCGATGCGGCCGGAGTGGGGACCGGAGATGGAGTGGCCGTATCCGGGGCTGCCGTCCGCGCTGGTGGCCGAGTTCGCCGGCCATCCGGTGGCCGGGCTGCCGTTCTTCAGCCCGGAGACAGTCACCACCGACCACGGGTCGGTCTACCGCAACCACCACCTGGTGGAGGTCGAGCGGAAGTTGGGCTGCAACATCCTTCCGGCCCGGGCCCTGCGGCCTCCGGACAAGCACGCCGTCGAGCGGGCCTTCGGTGCGATCAGGACGATGCTGTTCGAGCACCTGCCCGGCTACACCGGCGTTGACGCCGCCGACCGCGGGGCCGCCCCGGAGGACGAGGAGGTTCTGACGCTGGAAGAAATGGAACACCTTGTCGCCACATGGATCGTGGGGATCTGGCAGCGGAGGCACCTGGGCGAGTACGCCCCGGCCTGGGACGTCGGCGGTAGCCACAGCCCCAACACCCTGTTCGCGGCATCCTTCGAGCAGACCGGTCTGGGGCTCCGGCTGCCGCAGCCGGACCTCTACTACGAGTTGCTGCCGTCCCACCCAATCTCCGTGCTGCGGGAGCGGGGAGTGAAGATCAGGGGCCTTTGGTATTACGGCGACGCACTTGAGCCCTACCTGAACGAGCGTTCGGCCCGGGGCGGGAGGTTTAAGGGCCGCTGGTGTGTCCACCGTGAACCGCGCGACCGCCGTACCGTGTTCTTCCAGGACCCCCTCACCCACGACTGGCACGAACTGCGCTGGACCGGACTGCCCCCGGTCGGCACGGTCCCCGCGTTCGGTGACCGACGGGTCTCCGAGCTACTGGCCGCCGCACGCGAGGCAGACATGCGGCCCCGCACGGATGCCGAACTGCTGCCCCTGCTGCTGGAGATCCTCGCCGCCCGGGCCCCGGTCAGCAGTTGGAAGACGGCCACCACCCGCTCCGAACGCATCAACCACGCCCGGGACGAGACCCAGGCTCGGGCCGCCGCCGAGGACCGGGCAGCTGCCCCGGTCCCCGTCTCACCCGTGCCCCCCATGTTGCAGCGCGTCGAGCAAGCCGTCTCCGGCCTGGATGCCGAGCGCCGGCACCGCCGTATGGACGACCGTGCCACGGGCGGTGACGGTGAGGCGAGCATCGTCTCGTTCCTGAGGGCCGGACCGCCACCGGACCGGCTCAGCGTCGAGGGATGGCAGCGCTGGCGCACGACCCGCAGCGCGTTCATCCCGGCTCCCCGGCTGAGCCCGGACCAGTACAGGGCTTTGCCGGCTCGCCGCCGGGCCTTGCACGATCTGCACCGCACCGCCTCGCACGTCAACCTCGGGCTGCAGGAGACCCCGATGAGCCGCCGGGTCACCACGCTGATGAGATCCCGCATCCAGAACAATGCACTGAACTTCACTCCTGGCACTCGTGACGGCCTGATGATCAGCGGGGGCGGCTACCAGGGCAAGACCGAGACGGCATGCGAGGCCGCAGCGGCCTTCGAAGACTTCTGGCGCGACCTCCACCAGCAGCTCAACCCCAACGCGATCGAGGGAACCCGAGACCTGTTCGTCCCCGTCGCCTACTGCCAGACACCGGTCAAGGCCACCCCGAAAGGGCTCTGCGAGGCGATCCTTGACTTCTACGGCGCCCCCTACGCAAAGACCCTCCGCGGCCTGATCCGCAGCGTCCGAGCCTCCCTGCACGACCACAACACCACCGTGCTGATCCTGGACGACATCACCCGGTTGAAGATGCACCGCGAGGACGACCAGGACACGCTCGACCTCATCCGCGACCTGATGTCCTTCAACGCCACCGTCATCCTCATCGGCGTCGACATCCCCGGCTCGGGCCTCCTGCGCGAAGGGCGGCCCGACCCCCGCACTGGCCAGTGGAGCCTGCCCAGTGCGCGGCGAGGCCGCAGCGACCAGGCCGCGACTCAAACCGAACGCCGCTTCGACCTGGTTGATCTCGACCCGTTCGCCTATGACACTCCTCAGCAGATCAACGCCTGGATCGAGCACCTGGCCGGCACCGAGGAACAACTCCGACTTCTCGGTGCCCGGGAAGGCATGCTCACTGATGGCGACATGCCCGAATACCTCTTCCGCCGCACCGGAGGCATCGTCGGTCTGCTTCGGCGACTCGTTCAGGACGGCTGTACTCGCGCCATGGAAACCGGCCAGGAGGCACTACATATCCCGCTCCTCGACGAGATCACCATCAACCTCGGCAACCTCCTCGACCGCGACCCGCAGGCCGGCGAAATTCCCGCCGTCCCTGCCAAGCCCACTCCGAAGCGCCGCCAGAAACCCCGCAACAGCGTCTTCGACAACAAGGCCGCGGGAAAGTGACGGTACGCATGCCTCAGCTCCGCCCGCTGCCCCGCAGCTTGGCCCCGCTCCCGGACGAAAGCCTCGTCGGCTTCCTTCTACGTCTGGCCCACCACAATAACGTCAGCCCCGGCACGATCGTCAGTCGCACCGGGTTGAGCGCCCACCGGACGGCGCTGATCGAGCAGATCCCCCTCAGTCAGCAGTACCTGCAAACACCAGAACAAGCAGCCGAGTTCGCCCGCACCACCCGACTGCATCCTGACGAAGTCCCCCACTTCTTCCTCGCCCCGTTCGGCTCCCGCTACGGCCCGCTCGACACAACTCTGATGCGCCGGTCGCCGAAACGGATTCTCCACAGCAACCGCGGCGTGTTCCGGCGCTGGTCACGGTTCTGCCCCCGTTGCCTGACCGGTGACTCCGATGTCGAACGTGCGCACGGAGGCAGCTGGAAACGCTTCTGGCGGCTCCCGCCGGTCTTCGCCTGCACCACCCACCGCTGCCTGCTCCGCCATAACTGCTTCGAATGTGGACATCCCGGTCTGGAGGCCCAGGGCGTCTCCCTCATCCCCCGAATCAAGGACGAAGATCTCCACCCCAACCAATGCCGCACCGTCATCGAAGGCCGCCCGGGCCGCCTCAATGCCCCGGTCTGCGGCGCCCACCATAACCAAAGCCCTCCACCCCCCTGCAGCGAAGCCTTCCTCGAAACAGCCCTCGCGCTCCAGGGAGAACTGCTTAATGCCTTGGGGCCCGACGGCCCACGAGAAGTGGGAAGTGTTGGTTGGATGATCGACACCAGTCAGTACTTCATCGACTTGCACACCGTCGCCGGCCTCATCACCCTGACCTGGCCAGCAGCCCGAGACCTCGCCCTCAGCGACGAGCACGCCCGAATCCTTGAGCGCGACGCTCAGCTGAGGGAAGACCTTAGGGGCCGCCTGCACGCGGTCAGAGGCAAGTTCCACTACCTCCACGTGCTCACTGGCCCCGCCCCCGACTCCCGGGCCTACGTGGCAGCGACCGGCATTGCCCACCAGATCTTGAAAGGCACTGACCTACGAGCCTTGGAAATACTCGCTCCAATCCATGCACATCTGCAGAAGGTTCAGGGACCTGTGAAGGCCGAGGGCGACAGGATGCGCAACTCTCCGAAGAACTCTCCGCCGCTGAGGTCCCTCCTCACCCGCAGGGCCCCGGTAACGGTCAAGGAAATCCGCCACTACCCGGGGGAACGCGATCGTGAGTGGCGTCCTGCGCCGCTGTGACTGGGTGAGCTACGTGAGCCACCACCTGGGGATTTTCTCTTGGTTGTCACCGCCTCGATAGTTGGGTTCGGTGTATGTCGACCGTGTGGTTGGACGCCAACCCTTCGCTGAAGTCACCTCGCGGCACAGCTCGCAGGAGTTTCTAGAGGCCACGCCTTTCCATGTCCTCCCATCTCCTCTTAATCGGAAGAATAGTGTTGGTCAAAGCACCAAACTCGACAGGATCTGGTTCTTCGCACCGCGCTTCTCCATTTGGCCCGCGTTCGACCATGCAGAGCTGTTCTGCCTGACGTCCATCCCTTGTGACTGCGTATACAGAAAGAGCTTCCATTCGGTCGAGTCGATCTCGCGCCGGGAAAAACACTGTCCCCAACTCTTTCTCCTTCTCGGTCTGAACGGCAATCCACATTTCGCCAATGACCAAAACGCCATCGGACCTTGTAGATTCGACGAGTTCAGCAACATGCTCAAAAGAGAGCATTTTCTCTTGCTGGTTGTTGAACTGTAGCTTTCGCATTGCAGTCAACTCGTTTCCTCGATAGAGGAAGCAGAGGGTGTCGTGATAGCCGTCCTTGTTCATGACCTTTCGGGCAGTCTCCATGAATCCGGGAACGTTTGAAATTGGATCAAAAGCCGGAAGGTCGATGCCGCCAATTCTCTCAGCTGAGGCTCGGCCCCGTTCCAGGTCAATTTCAACTGATTCGAATATCGATTCAATTACCCTGTTGTCGGTCAGGGAAAAGTGCCCTTGAAGATCAGATGAGGCAAGGTGCATGCAGGAAAGGCGGCTGGGGTTATCGCTGAGTGCTGACGTGACGCATTCGATCGATCGGTCTTCAATGTCGCACTCATGTACTCCGGCCGCCGAGTGGACCGTCCACAAGAGTCGAGCAAGCCGAGAGTACGCTTCCGCCGTGGCATCAAGGAGCTCCCAATCGGGGAGTTCCTTGTCGACCCAGCGCCGCCGCACGGTGACAAGTCCGGCAGGGGCAATTCGGCGCCGCCTTAGTTCGTCGATAATTTCGCGGGTCGGCATATGTGGTGGAAAAGTCTCCGCATTCTCGACTCGGTTGACCCAGTTCAAGGCCCAAGTGACTTGGCAAGTGCTAAGTAGGTCGAGGTCCGATTCCTTTGTGACTCGATTCCGGGAGTCGACTGACCATCTTGCGATCTGGTTCTGCTTAGCTTCTTGCTGGAATTGTGGATACCAGACATCATAGCCAATGAGTTTCGCCTTCTGCTTCTGGAGCAAGAAGGTTACATTCCTCAAATTCTGCAGCAGTGAATTCAGGTGGAGCCTGAACATGTCAGGGTCGAAATACGACTCATGCATGTGGTGCCATTGTGCATGGCAATCCATGAGTCGTCGATGGGAATCAACGGCCGGGCAGGGAAGGGCGTGATCCGAAGGCATGCAGATATTCTAGGCTGAGGGGGCCCGCCCCTGTAGGGAATTCTTGCAACATGGGATCGGTCGAGGGGTATGGACGGTTGGTCGACGTGGGGGCCGCGCCGGGAAGGTTGCGGATAGGCGGCCGTCAAGGGATAGGAATTGGGGATTCCGGGCGGGCAGATTTGCCGCATGCTGGCGGGACGCTGGGTTGCGCGGCCGTTGCGCAGGCTTACGACAGGGTGTGGCCGCTTGGCCGATGCGGGGCGTCCCTTGGTCGCAGGTGTCTTGCTCGGATGGCAATCATTCTGCTCGGCCGCAGCCGCGGGTCGGCTACGAGCGGCGGGTGACAGATACCCCTGCGAAGTGACTGCTATCGCTGCGAGTCACAACGGGTCGAGCCCAGTGGCGCGCGACACTTTTGCAAGCATGTGCTTGCAAAAGTTAGCAAGGGTGTTGCACTATCGGGTCATGGCATCACTCAACGTCGGCAATCTCGGTGAGTACCTGCGGGAGCAGCGCCGTGCAGCGCAGCTCTCGCTGCGGCAGCTCGCCGATGCGACCGGGGTGTCGAACCCGTATCTCAGCCAGATCGAGCGCGGTCTGCGCAAGCCCAGCGCGGACGTGCTCCAGCAGGTCGCCAAGGCTCTGCGGATCTCGGCCGAGACCCTGTACGTACGTGCGGGGATCCTCGACGAGCGGGAGCGGGAGGAGCTGGAGACGCGCGCGGTCATTCTGGCCGATCCGTCGATCAACGAGCGGCAGAAGAACGTGCTGCTGCAGATCTACGACTCCTTCCGCCGCGAGAACGGATTCGTCCCCGGGCCCGATGCGGACGGGAAAGCGGACGCCGACGCCCCCGCGGGCGGCGATGCCGGGCCCCGTAACGGCGACGGCGCCGGTGCGGACACCACCGAAGACCAAGACCCTCACAGCTGAACAGCTGGTTCTGATGATCCGGGAGGACCACAGTCATGGCCATCACCGATGACCTGCGCAAGACCCTCACCGACCCCACCCCCCTCTACTTCGCCGCCGGCACGGCCGACCTGGCCGTGCAGCAGGCGCGCAAGGTTCCGGCGCTGATCGAGCAGCTGCGGGCCGAGGCGCCCGAGCGGATCGACGCCGTGCGCAACACCGACCCCAAGGCCGTGCAGGAGAAGGTGACCACGCAGGCCAAGGAGGCCCAGGCCACCGTGCAGGCGAAGGTCACCGAGGTGTTCGGTTCGCTCGACGCCGCCGACCTGAAGAAGCTGGGCGAGAGCGCTCAGGACCTGGCGCTCCGCAGTGTGGGCGTGGCCGCCGAGTACGCGATCAAGGCCCGGGAGGCGTACGAGAAGGTCGCCGAGCACGGCGAGCAGACCGTACGGACCTGGCGCGGGGAGACGGCCGAGGAGATCGTCGAGATCGCCGCCGTCGTCGAGGCCGAACCCAAGCCGAAGGCCGCGCCCGCCGCGAAGCCCTCCGTGACCAAGGCCGCGCCCGCCGCGAAGCCCTCCGTGACCAAGGCCGCGCCCGCCGCGAAGCCCTCCGTGACCAAGGCCGCGCCCGCCGCGAAGCCGACCGCGACGAAGGCCGCGCCCGCCGCGAAGCCTTCCGCGCCCGCCGCGACCAAGCCCGCCGCCCCGGTGAAGTCCGCCGAGGCCAAGGCCGCACCCGCCAAGAAGACGCCCGCGCCGCGTAAGCCCGCGGCCAGGAAGACGCCGCCGCCCGCCGGCGAGTGACCCAGACGGGTCCTTCCGGTACGCGGAAAGCGGTACGCGTGACCGGGGCGCGGGGCGGGCACCTTTACGGGTGGCCGGCTCGTTGTCCCGGTACCTTGGCCTTTCCGGCCGCAGGGCGCTCATCCACTCACTAGGCGGTACACACCATGTTGCTCTCAGCGTTCGGCTCGCTCCTCCAGCTGCTCTATCTGGCGATGCTGGTGCTGGCCGTGGTCGCGTTCGTCTTCGCGGCGACCGCCCGTGAGGACGCCTACCGTGCCGCCGACAAGAAGAAGAAATCCTTCTGGATGGTGATCCTCGGTGTCGCCGTCGCCGTGAACCTGCTGATCCCGATGCTCTTCCTTCAGCTCGCGGGTGTGGTCGCGTCGATCGTGTTCATGGTCGACGTGCGTCCCGCGCTCAAGGCCGTCTCGGGCGGCGGCGGTGGCCGCAGCGGCGGCTCCAGCAGCGACGGTCCGTACGGTCCCTACAACGGCGGGCGCTGAGCCCTCGCCGCCCTCGCGACGGGCGGGGACGGCTGCCGGTCGACGGACGCGGGGTGGGAGCGCGGTGCGCTGCCGCCCCATCGTCGTATCCGCTCCGGATCGCGGCCCAGCAGCAGGACCGCCACGTCGTCGGTCAGCTCGCCGCCGTTCAGCTCCCGCACTTCGGCGACCGCCGCCTCCAGCAGCTCCTCGCCCGCCAGCCCCTGTTCCAGCCGGCTGTTGACCATCGCGACCATGCCGTCCTGGCCGAGCCGCTCGCTGCCGCCATTCCCCGCGCGCCCCTCGATGAGCCCGTCCGTGTACATCATCAGGCTCCAGGCGCCGCCCAGCTCGACCTGACGGCGCGGCCAGCGGGCCCGCGGCAGCAGTCCCAGGGCCGGGCCGCCGTCCTCGTAAGGGAGCAGCCGGGCGGGCAGGCCGTGGCGGGCGAGCAGCGGTGCGGGATGGCCGGCCAGGCAGAGTCCGGCCCGTCGCCCGTCGGGTGCGATGTCCACGGTGCAGAGCGTCGCGAAGATCTCCTCGCTCTGCCGCTCGTGCTCCAGCACCTGCTGGAGCGTGGAGAGCAGCTCGTCCCCGCACAGCCCGGCCAGGGTCAGCGCCCGCCAGGCGATCCGCAGCTCGACGCCGAGCGCCGCCTCGTCCGGGCCGTGTCCGCAGACGTCGCCGATCATCGCGTGCACCGTGCCGTCCGGGGTGCGGACGACGTCGTAGAAGTCGCCGCCGAGGAGGGCGCGGCTGCGGCCCGGGCGGTAGCGGGCGGCGAAGCTCAGGCCGGAGCCGTCCAGCAGCGGGGTGGGGAGCAGGCCGCGTTCCAGGCGGGCGTTCTCCTGGGCGCGCAGCCGGGACTCGGTCAGCTGGTGCTGGGCGATGTCGGCGCGCTTGCGCTCCACGGCGTACCGGATGGCGCGGCTCAGGACGCGCGCGTCCAGCTCGCCCCGGAAGAGGTAGTCCTGCGCCCCGACCCGGACCGCCTCGGCCGCCAGCTCCGTGTCGTCCTGCGCGGTCAGCGCGAGGACCGCGTGCAGCGGCGCGATGCGGAGTACGTGGGTGAGGGCCGCCAGCTCGTCGGCCCGCGCGGAGACGGGCTCGGGCAGCGATCCGCCGGATGTGCCGGTGCCTGCCGTCCCGGCGTCCGTGGTGGGCGTGCCGGGGCCGGACCCGCCGCCCGTGAGGGGCAGTGCCAGGTCCAGCAGGATGCAGTCGACGTCGTCGGTGAGCAGCCGCGCGGCCTCGGTGAGGTTGCGGGCGGTACGGACACGGACCCGGGTCCCGGCCGCTGCCGAGAGTTCGGGGACGGTGATGGTGGTGCCCGCCGGGTCGTCCTCGATCACCAGCAGGGTGAGGTCGCCGTGCGAGGTCTCCGCAGCGGGAACGGAGCGCTGCTGCGGTACGGGTACGGGCATCGGTTCGAGTTTCCTTCCCTCCCCCCGAGGGCGCGGCGGGTCGACGATCGACGATCCGCCAGTCGGGGACGATAGCGGTCCGCGGTGGGGGAACGGAATGGCGCACCGGGACCGGCCCGTGCCGGACGCGCCGCCATAAGCCGCGTCCCGACACGGATCCGGCGCGATGGGCGGCCAGAACGGCGGAGAAGCGCGCATGACAAACATCACGCGCCAACGAGCGGCGGCGTGGCCCCGCTCACGTGGCCCCGCTCACGGCCTCGGGAGGGCCGTGCCCCCTGTCCGGTCGGTCCTACTTGTCCGGGCGGACCACGCCGAGGATCTTCATCGAGCCGGCGCCCGCCAGCGTGACGTTGCGGCCGGGGCGCGGGGCGTGGACGATCGCGCCGTCGCCGACGTACATCCCGACGTGGCTGGCGTCGGCGTGGTAGATGATCAGGTCGCCGGGGCGCATGTCCTGGATGTCGATACGCGGCAGCAGCCGCCACTGCTCCTGCGAGGTGCGCGGGATCGTGCGCTTCGCCGCCAGCCACGCCTGCGAGGTCAGCCCCGAGCAGTCGTACGAACCGGGGCCCTCGGCTCCCCAGACGTACGGCTTGCCTATCTGCGCCGTCGCGAAGGCCACCGCGGCCGCTCCGCCCGCGCTCGCCTCGCCGCTGACGTCCTTGACGGCGCCGGAGGAGAGCCAGGCGGTCTGTGCCTGGTCCGCGGCGTCCCGCTCCAGTTGGCGGAGCCGGTCGCGCTCCTTCTCCTCCAGCTGCGATTCGAGCTTCTCCGCCGCCTTGATCTGGGCGTTGATCTTCTTCTTGGCCTTGGCCTGCTTGACCCGGGTCGTCTCCAGCTTTTCCCAGTTGGTGCTGGCGTCCTGGGTGTACGTCTCCAGGTCCTGCTGCGTCTGGGTCAGATCCGTCAGGAGCGACTTGGACGCCTGCTGGCTCTGGCGGACCTTGTTGAGCCCGTCCAGGAACAGCTTCGGGTCGTTGCTCAGGGCCAGCTGCGCGCCGGGCGGCAGGCCGCCGTTGCGGTACTGCTCGCGGGCCTGGGCCCCGGCCCGGTCCTTCAGGGCGGCGATGCGCGCCTGGCCGTCGACGATCGCCTTGGCCAGCTTCACGATCTCGCCGGACTGCTTCTTCGTCTGCTCCTCGGCGAGGTTGTACGCGTCCGTCGCCGCGCCCGCCTTCCGGTACAGCGTGTCGATCTGCTCGCGGACCTTTTCGAGGTCCGCGTTGGAGTAGCGGGGCGGCGAGTCGGCGGAGGCGGACGGGGAGGGCGAGGGCTCCGGGACCGGGGCGGCCATGGCCTGGCCCGTGGACGTCAGCAGGGCCAGCGCACAGACCAGCGTGATGGCGGCAGTGGCGCAGTGGCGTCGGTTCACGAGCTCCCCCTCCGGGTTGTTACTCCGGGCCCGCCTCCGGACGAGGCGACAACGTACATCTGACTTACCGTCAGTAACTTCTCGGCGACGTCGCGATCGTGCCATGGCGTCCCGTAAAGCAACAGGGGCCGACGGTACCTGACGCGTCACATACCGCCCCCACAGGGCTACTTCGTCATGATTCCCCCCGGCCCGCCCGGCGCGCGCTCCGCTGCGACCTGCGCCATCTCCCTCCACTGGGACGAACGGTGCCCCTGGGGCGTTCCCGGAACGGAGGATTTCTGCCCTTCCGGGCAAGGCCTCAGTGACTGTTGGGCCGCAGCGCGTCCCACGGCACGGTGATCTCGCCCTGCCGCCACCGCCGTACCCCTTCCGTCACCGGCCAGTCGGCCGACACCGCCCGCACCGCCGCGATCCAGCGCTGCCGCGCGCCGAGCGAGGCGTACGGGGAGGCCGTCGCCCAGGCCCGGTCGAAGTCCCGCAGGAACGCGTGGACCGGCTCCCCCGGCACGTTGCGGTGGATCAGTGCCTTCGGCAGGCGCTCCGCGAGGTCCGAGGGGCGCTCCAGCGAGCCGAGCCGGGTCGCGAAGGTGACCGTGCGCGGCCCCTCGGGCCCCAGCGCCACCCAGACGTGCCGGCGCCCGATCTCGTCGCAGGTCCCCTCCACCAGGAGTCCGTCCGGGGCGAGGCGGGAGCACAGCCGCCCCCAGACCTCGGCGACCTGGTCCTCGTCGTACTGGCGCAGCACGTTCGCCGCCCGGATGAGCAGCGGCCGGACGCCCAGCGGGACCTCGAAGCCGCCGTGCACGAAGGTGAGGCCCTCGCGGGCGTACGGCTGCGCGGCGGCGACCCGCTCCGGGTCGATCTCGATGCCCGCCACCACGGTGCGCGGCTCGGCGGTGCGCAGCCGGTCCAGCAGCTCGACCGCGGTCCAGGGGGCCGCCCCGTAACCGAGGTCGACGGCGACCGGCGTCCCGGCGCGGCGCAGGGCGGGGCCGTGTGCGTCGGCGATCCAGCGGTCCATGCGGCGCAGCCGGTTCGGGTTGGTGGTCCCGCGGGTGGCGGTGCCGATGGGGCGCTGGCGCATGGGTCGAGCGTATGCGACGGGGCGGGGCACGGTGGCTGCCCGGACGCCCCGCCGTCGCCGTGCGACGCGCCGCCCGGCCGCGTAATGATTTGGCAAAGTGGAAATGAAAGGCGGGATTCCACTGTTCTCGCCCTTCGGAGGACCCCCGTGCCCTCCGGTCAGCATGCCCCGATCGAGGAGGACCGACGAGGTGAGCCAGTACGTCTCCCGGCTCGGCTCCACCCGCACGGCCGCGCGCCTCAGGTTTCCCGGAGGCTTCTCCGGGGCCTCCCGCAAGCCCCGTCGCATCGCGATGCTCTCCGTGCACACGTCCCCGCTCCACCAGCCCGGCACGGGCGACGCGGGCGGGATGAACGTCTACATCGTCGAACTGGCCAAGCGCCTCGCCGCGATCAACATCGAGGTCGAGATATTCACCCGGGCCACCACCGGCTCGCTGGCCCCCGCGGTCGAGCTGGCGCCCGGCGTTCTGGTCCGGCACGTCGACGCCGGTCCGTACGAGGGCCTCGCCAAGGAGGAGCTGCCCGCCCAGCTCTGCGCCTTCACGCACGGCGTGATGCAGGCCTGGGCCGGTCAGCGCCCCGGCTACTACGACCTCGTGCACTCCCACTACTGGCTCTCCGGCCAGGTCGGCTGGCTCGCCGCCCAGCGCTGGGGCGTCCCGCTCGTGCACGCCATGCACACCATGGCCAAGGTCAAGAACGCCGCGCTCGCCGAGGGGGACACCCCCGAGCCGGCCGCCCGGGTCATCGGCGAGACCCAGATCGTGAACGCCTCCGACCGGCTGATCGCCAACACCGCCGAGGAGGCCGACGAGCTCGTCCGCTTCTACGACGCGGACCCGGCCGCGGTCGCCGTCGTGCACCCCGGCGTCAACCTGGACCGCTTCCGCCCCGCCGACGGCCGCGCCGCCGCGCGGGCCCGGCTCGGGCTGCCGCAGGACGCGCTGATCCCGCTCTTCGCGGGCCGCATCCAGCCGCTGAAGGCCCCGGACGTGCTGCTGCGCGCCGTGGCGGTGCTCCTGGACCGGGACCCGTCCCTGCGGTCCCGCATCGTCGTGCCGGTGGTCGGCGGCCCCAGCGGCAGCGGACTCGCCAAGCCCGAGGGGCTCCAGAAGCTGGCCGCCCGCCTCGGCATCGCCGACGTCGTACGGTTCCATCCGCCGGTGGGCCAGGACCAGCTCGCCGACTGGTTCCGCGCCGCGTCGGTGCTGGTCATGCCGTCGTACAGCGAGTCCTTCGGACTGGTCGCCATCGAGGCGCAGGCGACCGGCACCCCCGTGGTCGCGGCGGCCGTGGGCGGGCTGCCGGTGGCGGTGCGCGACGGGGTCGGCGGCTTCCTGGTGCAGGGGCACGAGCCGGAGGCGTACGCCCGCGCGCTCGGGCGGTTCGCGGACGCGCCGGAGCTGGTCGAGCGGATGGGGGCGGCCGCCGCGGCGCACGCCCAGTCCTTCGGCTGGGACACGGCCGCCTCGGCGACCGCCGATGTGTACGCGGCCGCGCTCTGCGACCACCGCCGCCGGGCCCGGGCGCACCACGGCTGAGCCCGTCCCGTGCGTCCCGGCGCCCTGTCGTAGGCTCGCAGCATGGCTGACGTACCGGACGAAACCGCAGCGGCCCAGGTCATCGAGGCGACGCTGAACGATGCCGGGCTCGCATGGGAGAGCCCGGCGCGCGGCAACTATGTCGTGACGCTGCCCGGCACCCGCAAGCTGTCGACGACCTGTTCGCTGATCGTCGGCAAGCACTCCCTCTCCCTCAACGCGTTCGTCGTCCGGCACCCCGACGAGAACGACGCCGAGGTGCACCGCTGGCTGTTGGAGCGCAACCTCCGCCTGTTCGGGGTGGGTTACGCGATCGACTCGCTCGGCGACGTCTACCTGGTCGGCAAGCTGCCGCTGTCGGTGGTCACCCCCGAGGAGCTGGACCGGCTGCTCGGCGTGGTGCTCGAAGCGGCGGACGGGGCGTTCAACACCCTCCTGGAGCTGGGTTTCGCGAGCTCGATCCGTAAGGAGTACGCGTGGCGGGTGTCGCGCGGCGAGTCCACCCGGAATCTGGACGCGTTCAGCCATCTGACCCGGCGTCCGTCCGCCGACTGACGGGCGCATCCCCTACCTTCTCCGGCGGCGCAGGGGTCTTTCCCTGCGCCGCCGAGCCGTGCCATGCTCACCGCCAACGCAGACATGAACGTCATTCACATACATGAAAGGCGGTCGGGGTATGGCGACGCATCAGGGGAGTGGGCGGAGGAACGTCGGAAGACGCGCGGTGCTGGGCGGCGCCGCGGCCGTGGCGGCGGGCGCGGTGACCGGCGGCGCCACCACCGCATGGGCCGGGCCGGGCCCGTCCGGAGCGTCACCCGCCGGGCCCGCCGCCGCGAGCGCCGGGACGGCCGGAAGCGCCGGGACGGCCGGGACTTCGGCGGCCGGGCCGGTCCGTGACGCCGCTCTCTGGCGGGAGTTCACCGCCACACCCCTCGCCCATCCCCAGATCCCCTTCATCGGCCGCGCCGGCTACCGCGCGGGATCAGCCCTCCCGCGCCGCCCCTCCAGGGGCGAACGCCCCCGCGGCTTCCACACCGACGTCGTACGCGACCACGGGGCCCGCCCCGACGGCTCGGCCGACGCCGCGCCCGCGATCAACCGGGCCATCGCCGCCGCCGGGGAGCGCGGCGGCGGCACGGTGATCATCCCGGCGGGGACGTACCGCATCGACGACGTCATCCGCATCGGCCACAGCGACGTCGTGGTGCGCGGCGCGGGCAGCGGCGCGACGAAGCTGTACGCGACCCGCAGCCTCACCGAGCTGATCGGCGTCTACGGCAGTCGCTACGGCGGCGACAAGTCCAGCTGGTCCTGGGCCGGCGGGCTCATCTGGCTCTGCCCGAAGGACCGCTGGGCCGCGCTGACCGACGCGATCCGCGCCGAGGAATGGCCCTTCGAGGGCTGGACCGGCAACCGCCGCGACGCCTGGCGCACCCTCGCCACCCCGGCCCCCGCCCGCCGGGGCGACCGCACGATCACCGTCTCCGACGCGCGGCATCTGCGATCCGGACAGCTCGTCCTCCTCCGCCTCTCCGACGACCCCGGACACACGCTGCTCCAGCACATGGCGGGCGACAGCGAGGGCGCGCGGGCGTACGCCTGGGCCGGCAAGACCAAGCTGACCTCGTACGTCCCCTACGAATGGCCGGTCCGCGTCACCGGTGTGCGGGGCCGCCGGATCACCCTGGAACGCCCGCTCCCGCTCGACCTGCGCCCCGCATGGGACCCCCGGCTGACCACGCTCGCCACCCCGCTCACCGGGTGCGGCGTCGAGGGCCTCACCCTGGAGGCGGTCGAGAAGCCGCAGGCCCCGCACCTGCTCGACCAGGGGTACAACGGCGTCGCGTTCCAGTGCGCGTACGACTGCTGGGCCGACGACATCACGGTCCGGCACGTCGACAACGGCTTCGGCCTGATCAGCGCGTCCGCCTGCACCCTGCGCCGCACGAAGGTGGAGGGGCGTGGCTCGCACCACCCGTACTACTGCCGCGAGGGCTCGCACGACAACCTGATCGAGGACTTCGCCGTCGTCGCCCGCACCACGCCCGCGCCCCCCGGCACCCAGCTCCACGGCATCAACGTCGAAGGGCTGTCCAGCTACAACGTCTGGTCGCGCGGCCGGATGGAGATGGGCACGTTCGACTCGCACCGGGGGATGCCGTTCGCCTGCGTCCGCACCGACATCACGGTGAACAACAACGGCGTCCACGGCGGCGACGCGAGCGCCGGCCCCCTCTTCGGGGCGCGCTTCACACACTGGAACATCCGGGTCGTCAACGAACGGGCCGGGCTGATGAGGATCGACGGCCTCGCCCCGTACAGCGCGACCGTGGGCATCAGCGAGGTGCGGGAGTTCGGCCAGATCGACGTCCCCGACTTCACCGGCGACCTGCACACCCGCCTGGAGGCGTACGGGAGTCCGGAGTCGGTCCGGCCGGCCAACCTGTACGAGGCGCAGCGGGGCGTGCGCCTGCGCTGAGGCCTGTCAGCCGCCCTTCCGCACCGCGTCCAGGGCATCGACGAGGTGGGGCGCGACCAACTCCCAGGTCTCCTCGGCGGCTTCGGGCCCGACCGCGCGGGGCACGGTCTCGACCAGCATGATCAGGTAGAGGTAGCTCCGGTACAGCGCGTAGCGGGTCCGCAGCGAGTCCGTGAACTCCACCGCCCTGCCGGTGGACCGCGCGTACCCGTCGAGGAAGTCCCGGTCCCGCTCGATGTCCCCGAAGAGCGCGAGGGAGACGAAATCGGCCACCGGGTCGCCCCAGAACATCCGCTCCCCGTCGATGATCCCGCCGATGGTGCGCGCGCCGGCCTCCCCTGTGACCAGCAGGTTTCCCGGCCACAGGTCGAAGTGGACGAGGGCGGGCCGGGTGACGTCGTCCAGCACGTGGGCCGCGCCCGCCAGCACCGTACGGATGTGGCCGACGGGGTACGGCAGCCGGGCCCGGTAGGTCTCGGCGTCGGCGAGCACGGCCTCGGTCATCGCGGTGAACGCGGCACGCCAGGTGGGGGCGAGCGGCCCGAACGGCTCGGCGGGATAGCCGAACCCGGCGGGACCGGTCACGGTGTGCAACCGGCCGACGACGGCGCCGAGTTCGGCGCGCAGCCGCGGCTCGTCGCCGGCGTTCGGCGCCTCGCTGACCTCGTGCCAGGGGCGGCCGGGACGGGCGGTCATGACCAGGTACGCGCCGGTCGGCGAGGCCGGGTCCGGTTCGCTGCGGACGACGCGGGGGACGGCGGGCCCGCCGGCCCGCGCGGCGGCGGTGTAGAACGCGACCTCGTTGACGAGGAGGTCGCGTTCGTACCGCAGGGCGGCGGTGTGCGGCGGGGGCGTCTTGACCACCCAGTCGCGGCCGTCGGTGAGCGTGACGCGGGTGACGGTGTTGTACGTGCCGCCGGTGAGGGGGGCGAGGGAGGCGATGTCGCGTTCGCCGACCCCGAGGGCGTCGAGGACGCGGGTGAGCGGTGGGACGGGGACGTGGCCGGACATACGGGGTGACGTCCTTTCGTACGGCGGGGGCGGGGGTGCACGGCGGGGTGGTACGGCGGGGGTACACGGCGGGGTGGTACGGCGGGGGCACACGACGGTAGTCCGGCGGGGGTGCACGGCGGGTTGTACGGAGGCGCCACACAGTGCGTTCACAGGATGATCACAGCAGAATCACGATCAGCGGAGGATGCCACCGGACCGGACATCGCTCACAGGTTCGATCGTAAAGTGTGGATCACTGCGACGGCCCGTCCCAGACGGAGTCGAAGTGCCGTACGGGGACAGGGCGGTTGCTTCCGAGCCGGAGATTGCAGGAAGTAGAACCATGCGCGCCACTGCCGTACGCCGTACCGCCCTCGCCGCCTCCGCGGCCGCCCTCACCCTGCTGGCCACCGCCTGCGGTGGCACGTCGGACGCCGACAAGAAGGACGGGAAGGACGACAAGGGCGCCGCGAGCGGCAGCAGTTCGGCCTCGAAGACCCCGGCCAAGGCGCTCACCGCCGCCGAGCTGGAGAAGGCCACGCTCGCCCAGGGCGACGTGCAGGGCCGCAAGGTCACCAAGGCCGGCCCGGCCGACGAGGTCCCGGCGGACGGCGTCAAGGTCGACAAGGAAGGCTGCCTGCCGGTCGCCCACGCCATGTTCGGTGTGGCGCAGAAGGGTTCGGTGGCCACCACGAAGCGCAAGGTGATCGACGAGCCGAAGACCGACGGCAAGAAGAAGTCTCTGGAGGACATGGCGGAAGGCGAAGCCGGGGAGGCGTTCAAGGACGCCTTCAACCTGACGTCCACCTTCGTCGCGCTGCACTCGTACGAGGGGACGGCGGGCCCGGACGCGTTCGCCGCACTGAAGAAGGCGGCCGCGGACTGTGCGGGCGGCTTCACCGCCACGGTCGCGGGCACGCCGACGAAGGTCGCCTCGATCACCGAGGAGAAGGTCACCGGCGGCGACGAGGCCGCGGCCTGGACGGTCACCTCCGAGGACGAAGGCGACACCGCCCCGTTCAAGCTGGTGGCGCTGCGCAAGGAGGCCACCGTGGCGACGTTCTTCTCCTTCAACCTGGCCGCGGCGGGCGGCGACGTGAAGTTCGAGGTGCCGGCGGAGGTCGTGGCGGCGCAGGACAAGAAGCTCGCCTGACGTACGGACCCCGCGCCTCTGCCCTTCCCGCCCGCCCCTCGGGTGGTCAGGGCAGGGGAACGAGGCGGACCACGGTGACGGTCAGGACGGACCGGGAGACGTAGTAGAGGACGATGGCCCCGGAGACGGTCGCCTCACGCCGGTCCCGTTCGCTCTTGACGGCGGAGGACGCGTGGCCGTACGGCTCCTCGCCGAGGGTGCGGGCCATCTCGTCCCGGAAGGCCTCGCCGCCGCGCATCTTGGCCAGGGTGTCGTCGGCGGGCGGTGCGTAGGAGATACGGAAGCTCAAGCGACGCTCCGCCTCTCGGCCTCGTCCTGCGCCAGCCGGTCCAGGATCTTCTCGGCCTCCGGGTCGGGGACGGCCTCCAGCATCCAGTGCCGCATGACGGCCTGAATCTCGTGCACCCCGGCCCCGTTGATCGCGAGGTCGAACTCCTCGCGTCTCTCGTCGGGCAGCGCGGCCCGGATGTCCGGGATGCTGTTGGGCACCTCGACCTCGGCACCGCCGACGAAGGTCTTCAGAGACTCACCCATGATCGCTCTCCTCGATCTCCTTGCCCTGGAAGCACACGGACGGTACGGGCCCACCGTAGTGCGTACGAGGGGCACTTCGGCCGGTCCGAGGGGGTCACGGATCGGGCACGGACCGGGGTGCGCGGTGGCTGCGCCATCACTGCACCGCGGCTGCGCCTTGGCTGCACCGCGACGCGGCCCGCGCTGTCCGAAGGTGGCGCGGCACGACCGCCGCGCGGTCCTACGGCCGCGCGGCGCGGCCCGCGCCGCCCGACGGCAGCGCGTCTCGGCCCGCCACCGGGCCCTCAGTCCCGCCCGAGCCGTTCCGCGACCCGGTCGCGCAGGATCGCGTACTCCTCCTGGAGCCGACGCCACTCGCTGACGGGCGGCCTGACGATGACGTCACCGCCGACGACGGTCTCCTCCGGCCCGAACTGCTCCCGGGTCAGGTCGATCTCGACGCCCGGGCCCAGGCGGTTCCACCAGTGGAAGTCGGTGCGCATGCCGTCGACATGGACCTCGCCCCGGATCAGCTCCCCGCCGAGCAGGTCGTTGAGCACCATGGCCGTCACCCCGCACTGGTCCCGCGCCGGATTGTCCGGAGTCCAGCGGTCCCGGTACTCCGGGGTGCAGGTCTCGGCGCTCCAACTGCTGCGGAGGGCCTGTTCGATGTCGGAGAGCAGGTAGGTCGCCATGACGACCATGGTGGCAGGGGGCACTGACAGTGGGGGGCTGGCGTCTTTCGTTTGAGTCAGACCGCGAGCCCGGCATGACCCAAACGAAAGGCCCTAGCCGACCGCGCGCGTCAGCGGTCGACGGCGGCAGCGGGCGAACGGCGGTCGCGACGCCGCCTGAACAGCAGAAAGCCGAGGTGCAGCGCGGCAGCGGCGGCGGAAATCCCGGCCAACACCCTGACATAGGGCTGGTTTCCAGAACTGACCGCTGCCCAGAACGCCACGACCCCGAGGAACGCCAGGTACCCGGGGGTGTCCACGAACGACTGCTTCTTGGCCGCCACCCCGTGCCCCCGTCCTGTCGTCGAACTCCAGTTTCCCACTCCGGGTCCGCGGCCCCCGGGGCGGCGACCGAGCACGTGAGCAGAGGGCTGGAGCAGAGGGCTGGACCGCGGGCAATTGCGTCGACAGAGCCCCCGGCCTCCCGGCAGAGTGGTCGCCCGTGACGAGCAGCGAACTGTGGAGCCGAGAGACCGCCGACCGCTACGACGACGAGGAGGCCGAGAACTCCTCGGCCGCCGCCCTCGAACCGACCCTCGCCTTCCTCGCCGAACTCGCCGGAGGCGGACGCGCCCTGGAGTTCGCCATCGGGACCGGGCGCGTGGGCGTGCCGCTCCGGGAGCGCGGCGTGCCGGTGGCGGGTATCGAACTGTCCGAACCGATGGCGGCAGTACTCCGCCGCAAGGTCGACGTGAACACCCTCCCGGTGACCATCGGGGACATGGCCACCACGGTCGTCCCCGGCGAGTTCACCCTGGTCTACCTCGTCTACAACACCATCTCGAACCTCCTCACCCAGGACGAACAGGTCGAGTGCTTCCGCAACGCGGCCCGCCACCTCGCGCCCGGCGGCCGGTTCGTCATCGAACTGGGCGTTCCGCCACTGCGGTTCCTGCCACCGGGCCAGGTCGCGGTGCCGTTCGACGTGTCCGACCGGCATCTCGGCTTCGACACGTTCGACCTGGTCGAACAGATCCTCGTCTCGCACCACTTCACCCGCGACGGCGAGGACGGCCGCTACCGTCGCGCCAACTCCCGGCACCGCTACGCCTGGCCGGCGGAGCTCGACCTGATGGCCCGCATCGCCGGGCTGGAGCTGGAACAGCGCGTGGCGGACTGGCACGGAGCGCCGTTCACCGACGATGCGGACCAGCACATCTCGGTCTGGCGCAAGCCGGTGACCTGAGGCAGCGGGGGCCGAGGCCTCTCGTCTAACATGATCCGCTTCAGACCTGGGGGCTCTTGTGCGAAAGATATCGACCGCCGGGACAACGGTCCTGGCGTGCCTGGCCATGGGCGTCGCCCTGACCGGCTGCACGGACGGCGGAGCATCGGGGAAACCCTCCGCCACTCAGCTGCTCGACGACGCGAACGCCGCGATGAGCGATCTGAAGTCGGTGACCATCGAGACGGCCACCAAGGTGACCGGGGGCGAGGACCGGTCCAGCCACCTGGTGACCGACCTCAAGGCCACATGCGCGTACAGGACGGAAACGGCCTCCGGCGCCCGGCTCGACCAGATCCGGATCGACGGGTCCGACTACATCCGCCCCAATCGGACCCACATGGAGGAGTCGGGCCGGAAGGTCGCGGGCAAGGACGAGCAGAGACTGTGGGTCAAGGAGCTTTCCAGCGAGTCGCAGCCGGGCGACGAACTTTCCGACTGCACACACGAGTTCACCTCGTTCGGCGAAGCCACCAAGGGCGAGTCCTCCGAGATCGACGGAGTGCCGGCGGTTCTGCTGAAGGTGCCCGACAAGGAGAACAAGGGCGAATTCGGCTTCCACGTGGCCACCGAGGGCAAGCCGTACATCCTCAAGGTCGTCTACAACGACGCCACGTTCGACAACACGACGTCATTCAGCGCTTTCGACGAGCCGCTGGACGTCCGTCCCCCGGACAAGGGCGACGTCATAGACATGAGCGGCGTCGGCTGACCGACAGCACGAACGAGCCCCCCACCCGCGGACGAACCGCGAGCAGGGGGCTCGGTGAGCCGGAGAAGGTGGCTTACTTCTTCTTGCCCTGGTTCTTCACGGCCTCGATGGCGGCCTTCGCCGCGTCCGGGTCCAGGTACGTGCCGCCCGGCTTCAGCGGCTTGAAGTCGGCGTCGAGCTCGTAGGAGAGCGGGATGCCGGTCGGGATGTTGAGGCCCGAGATCTCCTCGTCCGAGATGCCGTCCAGGTGCTTCACCAGACCGCGGAGGCTGTTGCCGTGGGCGGCGACCAGGACCGTGCGGCCGGTGAGGAGGTCCGGGACGATGCTGTCGAACCAGTACGGGAGCATGCGGACGACGACGTCCTTCAGGCACTCCGTGTCCGGGCGCAGCTCCGGGGGGAGCGTCGCGTAGCGCGGGTCGTCGAACTGGGAGTACTCGGCGTCGCGGTCCAGGGGCGGCGGCGGGGTGTCGTACGAGCGGCGCCACAGCATGAACTGCTCCTCGCCGAACTCGGCGAGCGTCTGCGCCTTGTCCTTGCCCTGGAGCGCGCCGTAGTGGCGCTCGTTCAGGCGCCAGGAGCGGCGGACCGGGATCCAGAGGCGGTCGGCGGACTCCAGGGCCAGCTGGGCGGTCCGGATCGCGCGGCGCTGGAGGGAGGTGTGCAGGACGTCGGGGAGCAGACCGGCGTCCTTGAGCAGCTCACCGCCGCGGACTGCTTCCTTCTCGCCCTTTTCGGTGAGGTTGACGTCCACCCAACCGGTGAACAGGTTCTTCGCGTTCCATTCGCTCTCGCCGTGGCGGAGGAGGATCAGCTTGTACGGTGCGTCGGCCATGAGTCCGAGCGTAATCGAACCCGTGCGGGCGCCGCGCGCCCGCCCGTAACGCGGACAGGGCCCGGGCCGGGAGCGCCCGCCGGGCGGACGATTGACGGGGGCCGTCAATCCAGTGGCGGGTGGGACCGGGGCTTCGTAATGTCTCGAATGGCGTCGGGGGTGTTACCCGAGGCTCCCGTTCCGTACGTCCCGTGGGGGGAATCCTTATGTCCGTCGCCGGTCTGCGCACAGCCGCCCGGGAGACCGTCTCCGGGATGCCCCGCGAGTTCTGGTGGCTGTGGACCAGCACCCTGGTCAACCGCCTCGGGGCGTTCGTCGCGACCTTCATGGCCCTGTATCTGACCCTGGACCGGGGCTACTCCGCGTCGTACGCCGGGCTCGTCGCCGCCCTCCACGGGCTCGGCGGGGTCATCTCGTCGCTCGGCGCCGGTGTGATGACGGACCGGCTCGGGCGGCGGCCCACCATGCTGATCGCCCAGGTCTCCACCGCGGTGTCGGTGGCGGTGCTCGGGTTCATGGTGCACCCCTTCGCCATCGCCGCCGTGGCGTTCTTCGTCGGCATGGCGAGCAACGCCTCGCGCCCCGCCGTCCAGGCGATGATGGCGGACATCGTGCCCCCGAAGGACCGGGTCCGGGCCTTCTCGCTCAACTACTGGGCCATCAACCTGGGCTTCGCGATCTCCTCCGCCGGGGCCGGCTTCATCGCCGAGTACAGCTATCTCGCCGGTTTCATCGGCGAGGCCCTGATGACGCTCGTGTGCGCCGTGCTCGTCTTCATGAAGGTGCCGGAGTCGCGGCCCGAGGAAGCGGTCGTGAAGACCGTCGGCGGCAAGCGGCCCAAGGACGAGGTGCGGCTGACCACGGTCCTGCGCGACGGGCGCTACATGGGGGTCGTGGGGCTGTCGTTCCTGGTGTCGCTGATCTTCCAGCAGGGGTACGTGGGGCTGCCGGTGGCGATGGGTACGGACGGGCTCTCCAGCTCCGACTTCGGTACCGCCATCGCCGTCAACGGTGTGCTGATCGTGGTCCTCCAGATCCCCGTCACCCGCTTCATCCAGCACCGCGACCCGCGCAGGCTGCTGATCATCTCCTCGCTGCTCGCCGGGTACGGCTTCGGGCTGACGGCCTTCGCCGGGTCGGTCGCCGCGTACGCCCTGACGGTGTGCGTCTGGACCCTGGCCGAGATCGTGAACGCGCCCACCCAGACGGGCCTGGTCGTGCAGTTGTCGCCCACCCAGGGCCGGGGCCGCTACCAGGGCGTGTACACGATGTCCTGGTCGGTGGCCGCGCTCGTCGCGCCGCTGATGTCCGGCTTCGTGATCGACCACTACGGCGCCGCCTGGCTCTGGGCCGCCTGCGCCGTGATCGGCACGGTCGCCGGCCTCGGCTACTGGCTGCTGATGCGCAACCTGCCGCGCGAGGAGCACGCGGTGGGGGACGCCCTGCCGGAGCCCGCGCCCGTACCGGCCGAGGCCCGGCCGGACCTGGCCGAGCCGGAGGCCGCACCCGCCGCCGCGGTGGAGCGGGCGGGCTGATCCGGGCGACCGGTGACACGCACGGTGCCCGCCCGGACCGAAGCCGGGCGGGCACCGTGCGTTCGTACGCGGCGCGGGTCAGCCGGAGCAGCCGCCGCACTGGCACGGGGCACCGGACTGGCAGCCGCACCCGCAGCCCGACCCGCAGCCGCAGGCGCCGAGCACGGCTCGGCGCACCACTTCGGTCGGGGTCTCCTGCTGGGGTTCGGTCGTGGGGGAATCGGCCATGGTTCCTCCTCAGGGCATACGGCTGGGCGGCGGACGCCGGTGCGCCGCCGCCGGGGACGTACGGCATGACCCACCGCTCACGGCCATGGCGTCGTCCGTCCCCGCCCCATTGCATGCCCATCCCCGCGGGCGCATCAACGGCGCACGCGTGCAGGAACATAAGTGCGACCGGCGTGCGCCGTCGATACTCCGGTACGACAGTGGCTGCCGGAGTTACGGGAGCTACCAGAGCTACCAGAGCTACCGGAGTCGCTGGAGCTGCCGGAGTTATCGGCGGCCGAAGCTGCCGCTACGCGCCATCGACCGGGGCCGCCGCCTGGATCTCGTCCGCGTGCTCGCCCGTCACCAGGTAGACCACGCGCTTGGCGACCGACACCGCGTGGTCGGCGAAGCGCTCGTAGTAGCGGCCCAGCAACGTCACGTCGACGGCCGTCTCGATGCCGTGCTTCCAGCGGTCGTCCATCAGGTGCTGGAACAGCGTGCGGTGCAGCAGGTCCATCTCGTCGTCGTCCTGCTCCAGCTGGAGTGCCAGATCGACGTCCTTGGTGATGATGACCTCGGCCGCCTTGGCCATCAGGCGCTGGGCGAGCTGGCCCATCTCCAGAATGGTGGCGTGCAGGTCGTTCGGGACCGCCGCCTGCGGAAAGCGCAGCCGGGCCAGCTTCGCCACGTGCTGGGCGAGGTCGCCCGAGCGCTCCAGGTCGGCGCTCATCCGCAGCGAGGTGACCACGATCCGCAGGTCGGTCGCCACCGGCTGCTGGCGGGCGAGGAGCGCGATGGCGCGGGCCTCCAGGTCGTGCTGGAGGTCGTCGACCTTCTGGTCGCCGGCGATCACGGTCTCCGCCAGCGCCAGGTCGGCGTCGAGCATGGACGTGGTCGCCCGCCCGATCGCCGAGCCGACCAGCCGGGCCATCTCGACCAGGCCTTCTCCGATCGAATCGAGTTCCTCGTGGTAAGCGTCGCGCATGGGAAGTCCCTCTCCAGTTCCAAACTGAGGCCGGGGTCTCGGACCGACCCCCACGGTTACACGGTGGGGCCGGAACGCGTCCGTATCCGTCCCCCTAAGTGAACCGGCTCCTACCCCTCGGTGAACTCTGGGCGACGAGTGTTCGAGATGGCACTCGGACGGCTGGGAGGGAGTCGTCGCACCCGCATAACCTTGAAGCATGGACGTGAACGCGGCGGTCGCCGCAGCTGCAGCGATCGCCGGGCTGTTGACCGGTGTGATCGCCATGCTGGCGTTCCGCTGGAGCGAACGCGACCTGAAACGGCCCACGCGTACGTCGCTGCGGCCGGACGGCAACGCGGCCCTGCCCCCCGGGGTGGACACCGTCCTCTCCGTTCTCAGCTCCTCCGCCGTCGTCCTCGACGAGAGCGACGGCGTGGTGAAGGCCAGCTCGGCGGCGTACGCCCTGGGCCTGGTCAGAGGCGGCCGGCTGGCCGTCGAACCCATGCTCAACATGGCGAGGGACACCCGGCGGGACGGAGAGATACGACAGGGCGAGCTGGACCTGCCCCGGCGCGGCACGGGCCGGGGGGACACCCTCGCGGTCTCCGCCCGGGTCGCCCCGCTGGGCTCGCGGCTGGTGCTGCTGCTGGTCGAGGACCTCACCGAGGCCCGCCGGATAGAAGCGGTACGGCGCGACTTCGTCGCCAACGTCAGCCACGAACTGAAGACGCCGACCGGAGCGCTCTCCCTGCTCTCCGAAGCGGTCATGGACGCCTCCGACGACCCGGAGGCGGTGGAGCGGTTCGCCGGGCGGATGCAGATCGAGGCGACCCGGCTGACCAACCTCGTCCAGGAGCTCATCGACCTCTCCCGGGTGCAGAACGACGACCCGCTGGAGGACGCCGAGCCGGTCAAGGTGGAGACGCTGGTCGCCGAGGCGATCGACCGCTGCCGCCAGCAGGCCGGCTCGAAGCAGATCACCATGGCCTCCGCGGGCGCCGAGGGCCTCACGGTCTGGGGCAACCGCGGCCAGCTCGTCGGCGCGCTCGGCAATCTCGTCGAGAACGCCGTCAACTACAGCCCCGCCCACACCCGCGTCGGCATCGCCGCACGCCGCATGGGATCGCCGGGCGGGGACCTCATCGAGATAGCCGTCACCGACCAGGGGATCGGCATCTCCGAGAAGGACCGCGAACGGGTCTTCGAGCGGTTCTACCGTGTCGACCCGGCCCGCTCACGGGCCACCGGTGGCACCGGTCTCGGCCTCGCCATCGTCAAACACGTGGCCGCCTCGCACGGCGGGGAGGTCACCGTCTGGAGCTCCGAGGGCCAGGGCTCCACCTTCACCCTCCGGCTGCCCGAATCGGGCGCCGCGAGGGAGCGCACCACCGGCGGACCGCTTATCGTCAACGGCGACGACGAGGGGCCGTACGAGACCGACACCTTTGACCCCTTCCCTGCCCCGGAGGCTCTTCCGTGACCCGAGTGCTTGTCGTCGAGGATGAGGAATCCTTCAGCGACGCCCTGTCCTACATGCTGCGCAAGGAAGGTTTCGAGGTCGCCATCGCGGCGACCGGCCCCGACGGGCTGGACGAGTTCGAGCGCAACGGCGCCGACCTGGTCCTGCTCGACCTGATGCTGCCCGGCCTGCCCGGCACCGAGGTGTGCCGCCAGCTCCGCAGCCGCTCCAACGTTCCGGTGATCATGGTCACCGCCAAGGACAGCGAGATCGACAAGGTCGTCGGGCTGGAAATAGGAGCCGACGACTATGTCACCAAGCCCTTCTCCTCGCGGGAGCTCGTCGCCCGCATCCGGGCCGTCCTGCGCCGCCGCGGGGAGCCCGAGGAGGTCACCCCGGCTGCCCTGGAGGCGGGCCCGGTCCGGATGGACGTGGACCGGCACGTGGTCACCGTCTCCGGCGGCAAGGTGGACCTCCCGCTCAAGGAGTTCGACCTGCTGGAGATGCTCCTGCGCAACGCGGGCCGGGTGCTGACCCGGATGCAGCTCATCGACCGGGTCTGGGGCGCGGACTACGTCGGCGACACCAAGACCCTCGACGTCCACGTGAAGCGCCTGCGCGCCAAGATCGAGCCCGACCCGGGCGCCCCGCGCTACCTCGTCACCGTGCGGGGCCTGGGGTACAAGTTCGAGCCGTAAACCGAAGGGCGCCGAGGGGACACCACCCGCGGTAATGCCGAAGGGGCGCTTCCCGGCCGGGAAGCGCCCCTTCGGCGTGCTGTACGCCCGCGTCCCCGTTACGGGACGGGGGACCGCGTCAGTCGGCCGCGGGCACCGAGGCGGCGTCGCCCGTGCCCTGTGCGCCCGTCTCGTCCTGCGTGCCGGTCTCGCCCTGGGCGCCCTCGGCGCCCTCGCCGTTCTCCGGCGTGCCGGACGTCTCGCCCTCGGCCGCGCCGGGGGTCTCCCCCTCGCCGGACGCGTCGCCGGACGCGCTGCCCGACGGCTTCGGCGCGGGCGCCTCCGCCTTCGGGCTGGGGCCGAAGTCCTTGAAGAAGCCCTCGGCCGGGAAGACGCTGGCGCCGAGGCCGACGTCGCCGGTCCGGCTGAGCTTGAAGACGACCTGCTGGACGTCGCCGTTGCGCGCCGCCTCGCCGCTGTTCTCGATCACGGCGGCGGCGTTGCCCTTGCCGCCGATCGTGACCTGGCCGCCGGCCGGCACCACGATGGGACCGTTGCCCTCGGCGGCCTGGAGCTTCACCTCGACGTCGCTGCCGGGCAGCGTGACCGACTCCAGCACCTCGCGCTCGGTGCCTTCGTTGAACAGCGTCGCGGCGACGACGGCGGGGCCGTCCGCGCCGCCCTCGGGCTGCGTGAGCACGTTCACGTTCTGGATCTTGATGTCGCCCACCGAGGTGGCCGGGTTGTCCGGCCTGACCTTGAGCGTCTCGGCGTTGTTGCCCGCCGCGCAGGCGGACAGGGCGACGATCGAGAACACGGTGGCGGTGGCGGCGAGGGCGCCGTGTCGAAGGCTGCGGCTCACGGCGGCGGCAACTCCTTGAACGAGTCGGACTGCGGACTTCGGACGTCAGTCGTCGAGCGGTGGTGTGTCGAGCGGCGTGTAAAGCCGCCCTAAGGGTGTGTCAGCGGCCTTAGGCTACCGAGCCGCCGCGCCCGCCCCGCACCCGACCCGCCCCTAGGTCGTGTCCGCAAAGTCTCGTCTGGCCCACGACGCCTGGCACGCACTCTCGCGGCGTTGCCGAAATGCCCGAGTAGCTCCGCTACTAGGACACTCCGGCGCCTTGCGAGAGCACGCACCAGACCCCGCGGGCCCCGCCCCAGAGGGCGGACGACGATACTTTGCGGACACTCCCTAGGCGCATCAGCTCTTCCCCGAGGGCGGTGAGGGAGAGGCCGGGAGGCTTCGGCGGTACGTCCTCCGAAGAGGCCGCGAGGTGTTCTACCGGCGGGTACGCCCTGTGCCGTTCACATAATCCGCGTGATCAATTCTTCTGCCCGCCTCGTGGGGTCGTGGTCGTTTCTTCGCCCTTTCCGGCTTCGCGACGGAAAGGGGCCGGGCGCCATGTGGCTTGATCAATTTCATTGCGGTCGGACAGTTACGTCCGTACGGGTGAGCGATCACCGAACGGAGTACGGAATGATGGCCATCTCGAAACCGACAAAACGGGACTTTCGTCCTCTTCTGTAGGGCTTCGGGGCCGTGTGGCGTGGATGTTTCGCTCCGGGCGCACAGTGGCTCCGACCTGCGAATACCGTCTTCCGGAAGCCTTCCGCAGCACGTTCGTGTTGCTGTTGTCAAGCCCCGAGATATGCCCTGACCTGCGAAAACGCCATTCAGGAGATGCGGTTCTCGTGTTACTCTGGATAGCCACGGAAGGGGTACCTGTCACATGACGTTCAAGGTTGGCGACACCGTGGTCTATCCCCATCACGGGGCCGCGCTGATCGAGGCTATCGAAACTCGCCAGATCAAAGGCGTGGACAAGACCTACTTGGTGCTCAAGGTCGCCCAGGGCGACTTGACGGTTCGTGTGCCGGCGGACAATGCGGAGTTCGTGGGCGTGCGCGACGTGGTCGGGCAGGACGGGCTGGACCGGGTCTTCGAGGTGCTGCGCGCACCGTATGCCGAAGAGCCGACGAACTGGTCCCGGCGCTACAAGGCAAATCTCGAAAAGCTCGCCTCCGGCGATGTCATCAAGGTCGCCGAAGTAGTGCGTGACCTGTGGCGTCGGGAGCGCGAGCGCGGTCTCTCCGCCGGAGAGAAGCGCATGCTCGCCAAGGCCCGCCAGATCCTGGTGAGCGAGCTCGCCCTCGCGGAGAACACGAACGAGGACAAGGCCGAGGCTCTGCTCGACGAGGTCCTCGCGTCCTGAAAACTGGATTACTCCGGCTCGTACGGCCGGAGCGCACCGGTTGTATGAATGTGCCGCGGTGCCCGCTGACCAGCCGTTTTCACGCTGTGTCGTCGGGCGCTGCGGCATGTTCGGACCCGCATCCGGTGCCCGACTGCCGGTAGCCCCGTGCCCGCGATGTGATCCGCGTATGCGGCGGCCGTCGGTGAAGGACGGCCCCCCTGCTGGGTGAGCACCCGACGCGACCTGTGCTCGACCGGGTGTCACGGAAGGGGCCCGGTGCGAGTCCAGGGCGTCACGCCCGGCTCGCTGGGCCCCTACCCATGTCGGTCGTGGAAACAAACCTGCCGAACCTTCGGACCTTCTCGGACCTTCGGAGTGCAACCGATGTCATCGACGCCACCCCCGACCGACCGGCCGCGCCCTCCCCGTACCGCCGCGGTGATCCCCGCGGCCGGACGGGGCGTGCGGCTCGGGCCGGGCGCGCCCAAGGCCCTTCGGGTGCTCGGCGGGACGCCCATGCTGATCCACGCCATTCGCGCCATGGCCGCGTCCCGGGCCGTCTCCCTCGTCGTGGTCGTCGCCCCGCCGGACGGTGCGCCCGAGGTCAAGCACCTCCTCGACGAGCACCCGCTGCCCGAGCGCACCGACTACCTGGTGGTGCCGGGCGGTGAGACGCGCCAGGAGTCCGTGCGGCTGGGCCTCGACGCGCTGCCCGAGGACATCTCCGTCGTCCTGGTCCACGACGCCGCCCGCCCCCTGGTGCCGGTCGACACGGTCGACGCCGTCGCCTCGGCCGTACGGGACGGAGCGCCCGCCGTCGTGCCCGCGCTGCCCCTCGCGGACACCGTCAAGGAGGTGGAGCCCGCCGTGACGCCCGGGGAGCCGGAGCCGGTGCTCGCCACCCCCGTACGGGCCAGGCTGCGCGCGGTGCAGACGCCGCAGGGCTTCGACCGGGACACGCTGGTGCGGGCGCACGCCGAGGTCGCGGTCGACGGCGAGGGCGCCACGGACGACGCGGGCATGGTGGAACGGCTCGGCGCGCCCGTGGTCGTCGTCCCCGGCCACGAGGAGGCGTTCAAGGTGACCCGGCCGCTCGATCTGGTGCTGGCCGAGGCGGTACTCGCCCGCAGGAGGGCCAACGATGGTTTCTGAGAACCCCGGAGCGGGAGCCCCCGCCCCCGTCATCCCGCTCGTCGGCATCGGCACCGACATCCACGCCTTCGAGGAGGGCCGCGAGCTGTGGTGCGCGGGCCTGAAGTGGGAGGGCGAGGGGCCCGGTCTGGCCGGTCACTCGGACGCCGACGTCGTCGCGCACGCCGCCTGCAACGCGCTCTTCTCCGCCGCCGGCCTCGGCGACCTCGGGCAGCACTTCGGCACCGGCCGCCCCGAGTGGTCCGGGGCCGCGGGCGTCACGCTGCTCACCGAAGCCGCCCGGATCGTCCGCGCCGGGGGCTTCGAGATCGGGAACGTCGCCGTCCAGGTCGTCGGCGTCCGCCCGAAGATCGGCAAGCGGCGTGAGGAGGCGCAGAAGGTGCTGTCCGACGCCGTGGGCGCCCCGGTCTCGCTCTCCGCCGCCACCTCCGACGGGCTCGGCTTCACCGGCCGCGGCGAGGGCATCGCCGGCATCGCGACCGCCCTGGTCTACCGGACCGCCTGACGCCCGGGCGGCACCCGGGAGGCCGCGCCTCCTGTGACCGCCTGACGTGCAGGGGCGCCGCCTCCTGCACATCACTTGCACGTACGCTGAAGATGCAAGCGATGTGCAGGAGGAGGCGGAAGTGGGACCGGTGACCAGCGCGACCACGGTGATGGCGGGGACGGTGGCCGACCGGACCGACACCGACGGGGCCCACGGGGACGCCGGATACGTCCTGCGCACCGCCACCGCCGACGACCTCGGCGGAGCGCGGGCCGTGATGCTCGACACCGTCTACCGCGACCTGAAGTCCGGCTACGTACCCCGCTGGCACGCCGACATCATCGACCCCCGGGCCGCCTATCTGCGCCCGGAGCGCTGCACCCTGCTCGTCGTCGAGCACCGCGGCGGGATCGTCGCCACCGGAGCCGTGCGCGACCGGGGGCCGCAGGCGCCGCCCAATCCCCCGTGGGTCGCCGAGCGTTTCCCCTCCGGGACCACCGCGCAGCTCTGCCGGATCTATGTGCGCCCCGAGCACCGCAGGCACGGGCTGGCCCGGCGACTGGTGCGGGAGCTGGCGGAGTTCGCCGCCCGGGCCGGGGGCTACGAGGCGCTGTACCTGCACACCGACCCCGCCGTGCCGGGCGCCGAGCCCTTCTGGCGTTCGCTGGCCCGTGAGGTGTGCGACGAGCGGGCGCTGCCCGGGGGCGGGCAGGGGATCGTCCACTTCGAACTGCCGATGCCCGGGGCCGTCCCCGGTGCCGCCGGCGGCTCCCCCCGGACCACCCCCGCCCATTAGATGACAATCGTTTTCATATAAGGTCGTCGCCATGCCCACCTTCCGGCCCCGCCTTCCCCGCCGCCGCGTCGCGCTGCCCCTGGCCGCCGCCACGCTCCTCGTGCCCGTCGCCACCGCCTGCACCTCGTCCACGGATTCCGGCGGCTCCGGCGGGGACCAGCGGCTGAAGGTGGCCATGGCCTTCCCGCCCGCCCAGGCCATGTCCCCGTACGGCGACGACGCTGTCACCCTGAGCCGGCTCGCCGTCGTCGAGGGGCTCACCCGGCTCGACCGCAACGGTGAGGCGAAGCCCGCGCTCGCCGCCTCCTGGAAGCGCGACGGCGAGAGGGCCTGGGAGTTCACCGTCCGCGAGGACGCCGTCTTCCAGGACGGGACGAAGCTCGACGCAGCAGCCGTGGTCCGGTCACTGACCGCCGCGCAGAAGGCGTCCCCCAAGCCCCGCGTGCTGTCCGACACGACGCTCACCGCCACGGCGGAGGGCGCCGGAACCGTACGGATCACCACCAAGGACGCCGACCCGCTGCTGCCCCAGCGGCTGGCCAACCCGTCGCTGAGCATCCTGTCCGCCGCCGCGTACAAGGACGCGTCCAAGGTGAACCCCGCCGGGCACGCCACCGGACCCTTCACCCTCGCCGAGGTCAACGGCGCGGTCAGCGCCACCCTGGAGCGCAACGACACCTACTGGGGCGACAGGGCGAAGGCCCCCGGCGCCGACGTGAAGTTCGTCGCCGACGGCACCGCCCGCGCCAACGCGCTGCGGACCAAGGACGTGGACGTCGCCGAGTACGTACCGATCTCGCAGGCCTCGCTGCTCGGCGACGGCCTGGTCCACGAATTCCCCTCCGCCCGCACCAACGGCCTCTCCCTCAACACCGAACGCGGCGTCTTCGCAGACCCGGCGATGCGCGCCGCCGCCCGCGAGGCCATCGACTCCCAGGCCCTCGTCGACGGCGTCTACGAGGGGCGCGCCGACACCGCCCAGGGGCTGCTGGGCCCCGGCGTCCCGTGGGCCGCCGACCTGCGCACCGCCCCCACCGGCCGCGCGAAGGCCGCCGCCCCGGCCGAGGTCGCGAAGACCGGGCAGATCGTTCTCGCCACCTACACCAACCGGCCCGAGCTGCCCGAGGCCGCCACCGTCGTCCAGCAGCAGCTGGAGAAGCGCGGCTTCACCGTCAAGCAGGTCGTCCGCGACTACGCGCAGATGGAGGCCGACGCGCTCGCCGGGAAGTACGACGCGTTCATCCAGGCCCGCAACACCCTCCTGGACACCGCCGACCCGGTCTCCTACCTCGCCTCCGACTTCACCTGCGACGGCAGTTTCAACATCACCCAGCTCTGCGCGACCCCCGTCGACGCCGCCGTCGACCGGGCCGCCGCCCTCGCCGACACCGACGCCCGCCACCGGGCCGAGATGACCGCCGAGGCCGCGATCCTCGGCTCCGACGCCCTCGTCCCGCTCGTCCACGAGCGCTTCGTGCAGGGGTACGACGACACCCGCGTCCGGGGCGTCGCCCTCGACCCGATGGAACGCACCCTCATCACCGCCGACACCCGCATCGGGTGACCGCGTGAAGTACCTCGCCGGACGGCTCGGCGCGCTGCTCGCCGTCGTCGCGGTGATCGGGCTGCTGCCCTGGCTGACCCGGACCGACCCGGCCCGCACGATCCTGCACGCCCGGTACGCCGACCGGGCCCCGACGCCCGAGACCCTCGCCGCGATCCGCGCCGAGACCGGGCTCGACGGCGGGCCGTGGCACGTCCTGGGCGGCTGGCTCGGCGGGCTCGTACGCGGCGACCTCGGCACGTCCTGGGTCTCCGGGCAGCCCGTCGGACCCGACGTGACCGCCGCGCTCGGCAACTCCCTCACCCTGATGGGCGCCTCGCTCGCGGTCGCCGTCCTCCTCGCCCTCGCGCTGAGCGCCGCCACCCTGCGGCGCGGGGCCGCGCGCCGGATCGTCCGGGTGCGCGCCGGAGCGGGCGCGGCGGTGCTCGCCGCGCTGCCCGAGTTCCTGCTCGCCGCCGTACTGGCCACGGTGTTCGCCGTGCACCTCGGGTGGTTCCCGGCGCTCGGCTGGGGCGCACCCGACCAGCTCGTGCTGCCCGCGCTCGCCATGGGCGTCCCCGCCGGGGCGCTGCTCGGCCGGCTGCTGGACGACGCCCTGCCCGGCGCGTTCGCCGAACCCTGGGCCCGGGCCGCCGCCGCGAGCGGCCTGCCCGGCCGCATCGTCGCCCGGCACGCCCTGCGCCGGGCGCTGCCGGGCCTGCTGCCCCAGCTCGGCCTGGTCGCGGTCGGGCTGACCGGCGGGGCGGTCGCCGTCGAGACGCTGTACGCGATCCCCGGCCTCGGCGGTACGGCCCTGGCCGCCGCCCTCGCCCAGGACCTGCCCGTCCTCCAGGCGGCCGTGCTGGTCCTGCTGCTCCTCGGGGTCGCCGCGGGCCTGCTGTCCCGCCTCGCCGTCCGCGTGCTGCTCGGCCCCGCGCTCACCGACCGCGCGCTGCCCGCCCTCGTCGCGCCCCGGCTGCCCGGCCGCCGCGCCCTCGCCGTCGCCGCCCTCGTCCTCGGCGGCCTCCTGATCGCCGTCACCGTCGCGGGCCTCCTGCGCGACCCCCTCCACGTCGACACGGCCGCCCGCCTCGCCGGCCCCTCCGCCGCGCACCCCCTCGGCACCGACAACCTCGGCCGCGACGTCCTCGCCCGCCTCGGCCACGGCGCGGCCCGCACCGCGCTGGCCGCCGTGGCGGTCGGAGCCGTCACCCTGGTGCTCGGGCTGCTCCTCGGAGCCGCCCGCGCCGGGGCGCTCACCGAGACGGCGAACGCGCTCCCCGCCGTCCTCGCCGGCCTCGTCGTCGCGGGCATCGCCGGGCCGGGCCCCTGGGGCGCCGCGGCGGCCGTGGCCGCCGTCGCCTGGGCCCCGCTCGCCGCCCACACCGCCGCCCTGTACGCCCAGGAGAAGGCGGCCCCGCACCTCGCCGCCGCCGTAGCCCTCGGCGCGGGCCGGGCCCACCTGCTGCGCCGCCACGTCCTGCCCGGGGTCCTGCCGCCGGTGGTACGCCACGCCCTGCTCCGCGTCCCGGCCATCGCGCTCGCCCTCGCCTCCCTCGGC
Source organism: Streptomyces sp. NPDC091287 (assembly GCF_044768525.1). NCBI lineage: Bacteria > Bacillati > Actinomycetota > Actinomycetes > Kitasatosporales > Streptomycetaceae > Streptomyces > Streptomyces sp. NPDC091287. The sequence goes on along the minus strand of NZ_JBIVUV010000012.1, from coordinate 141,457 downwards.
TTCCTCGGCCTCGGCACGCAGGCCCCGGCGCCGGAGTGGGGCCGGATGCTGTCGGAGAACATGCCGTACGCGGAACGGGCCCCGTGGGCCGTCCTCGCCCCCGCCGCCGCGCTCGCCGTCCTCGGCGCACTGGCCGTCCTCACCTCGGCCGCGGTGCGCGGGCGCACCCCGGCGGGCCTGAAGTGAACCGGCCCGCACCCGCGCAAGCCGGCGCCGCCAGGGAGGGCCGCCGCCTCCGGCCCCGGCTCGCGAGCGCGCCCACCCCCTACCTCCGGCTCCTCACCGCCACCCAGTTCGCCTTCAACGTCGGCTTCTACGCCGTCCTGCCCTACCTGGCCACCCACCTCGGCAGCGGCCTCGGCATGGCGGGCTGGCTCGTCGGCCTCGTCCTCGGCCTGCGCACCTTCAGCCAGCAGGGCCTGTTCGTCGTCGGCGGCGCCCTCACCGACCGCTACGGCCCGCGCCCCGTCGTGCTGGCGGGCTGCGCCCTGCGGATCGCCGGGTTCGGCTGGCTCGCGCTCGCCGGGTCCACGGCCACCGTCATCGCCGCCGTGCTCCTCATCGGCTTCGCCGCCGCGCTGTTCTCCCCGGCCGTCGAGTCCGAGGCCGCCCGCGAGGCCGTCCGGCACGAACGGGACACCGGCGCCCCGCGCGCCCACGTCCTCGCCCTGTTCTCCGCCGCCGGGCAGGCCGGGGCGTTCATCGGGCCGCTGCTCGGCTCCCTGCTCCTGCTGCTCGGCGGCGGCTTCCGGACCGCGTGCCTCGCCGGGGCCGCCGTCTTCGTCGGCGTACTGACCGGGCACGCCCGCCTGATGCCGCGCGCCGCCCCGGTACGGGACCGAGCAACCGCCCCGGTACGGGACCGGGCAGCCGACCCCGTACGGGACCGGGCAGCCGACCCCGTACGCGAACGGGGGGAGGCACAGGCGCCGGACGCCATCACCCGTACGGCCCAACCGGGCCGGTCGCCGTGGCGGGCGGTCTTCACCAACCGGCCGTTCCTGCTGCTCTGCCTCGCGTACAGCAGCTACCTCGTCGCCTACAACCAGCTCTACCTCTCGCTGCCCGTCGAGGTGGAGCGGGCCACCGGATCGGGGGCCGCGCTCGGCTGGCTCTTCGCGCTGTCCTCGTTGCTCGTCGTCGTCGCCCAGTTGCCGCTCACCCGCTGGTCCGCCCACCGGATCACCCCGCGCACCGCACTGGTCACCGGCCTCGCCGTCGTCGCCGCCGGGTTCGCCGCCGTACCGCTCACCCCGGCAGGACCCGGCGGTCTGCTGCCCGGCGCGGCGCTCGTCGTCCTGCTGACCCTGGGCCAGATGCTGCTGGTCCCCGCCGCCCGGGGCCTGGTGCCCGACCTGGTCGAGGACCGGCAGCTCGGGCTGGCCACCGGGGCGCTCTCCTCCGTATCCGGGATCGCCGTCCTCGGGGGGAGCGCGGCGACCGGCGCGCTGCTCGACGCGCCCGCGCCCGTGCGGTGGGCGGTGCTCGCGGCGGTCCCGCTGGCGGGGGCGGCGCTGGCGTTCACCCTTCCGGCGGGCCGGGGCGGGAAGGTTCGGGGAACGCGCGCGGTTGCCGGGTAGGAGCAGCACTGGACGAAGGACCGACCGCAGCGCACAGGAGGCCGTACGCATGACCGCCGCACTCTCCGCCGAGCTCAAGAACCTGCTCGACAGCCCCGTGTTCGTCAACATCGCCACCATCCAGCCCGACGGCAGCCCCCAGGTCTCCCCGGTCTGGGTCAAGCGCGACGGCGACGACGTCCTGATCTCCACCACCGTCGGCCGCCGCAAGGAGAAGAACCTCCGCCGCGACCCGCGCGTCACCGTGGTCGTCCAGCCCTTCGACGCCCCGTACAGCTACGCCGAGATCCGCGGCGAGGCGACGCTGACGACGGACGGCGGGCAGGAGCTGATCGACGAGCTGTCGGTGAAGTACACCGGCAAGCCGTACGCGGAGTTCAACCCGAACTCCGCCGACGACGACCCCCGCGTCGTGGTGCGCATCTCCCCGCGCAAGGTCGTCGGCCGCCTGTAGGCCCCACGGAGGGCGTGAGAACGCTCTCCGGGCCCTTCGCGGGCCGTTTCGGGGTATCCCGGTACCAGAAAGTTGTCCCCGCGATCCCCAAGGGTCGCGGGGCACTGGTGCGGGCCTACTACCCTTGAGGCGTGACTATTCGCCTGCACGACACCAACGCCCGGCAGATCCGTGACTTCGTCCCGCTCACAGCGGGCTGCGTCTCGATCTACCTCTGTGGCGCCACTGTCCAGGCAGCACCGCACATCGGCCACATCCGCTCGGGCCTGAACTTCGACATCATGCGCCGCTGGTTCACGTACCGCGGCTACGACGTCACGTTCATCCGGAACGTCACCGACATCGACGACAAGATCATCGCGAAGTCCGCCGAGCAGGGCCGCCCGTGGTGGTCGATCGGCTACGAGAACGAGCGCGCGTTCAACGACGGCTACGACGCGCTGGGCTGCCTGCCGCCCACCTACGAGCCCCGCGCCACCGGTCACGTCCCCGAGATGATCGAGATGATGCGCGGCCTCATCGAGAGCGGTCACGCCTACGAGGCCGACGGCAACGTCTACTTCGACGTGCGCTCGCTGCCCAGCTATCTGGCCCTCTCCAACCAGGAGCTGGACGATCTGCGCCAGCCCTCCGGCGACGGCGAGACCGGCAAGCGCGACCAGCGCGACTTCGCCATGTGGAAGGCCACGAAGCCGGGCGAGCCCAGCTGGGAGACGCCCTGGGGCCGGGGTCGGCCCGGCTGGCACCTGGAGTGCTCCGCGATGGCCCACAAGTACCTGGGCTCCGCCTTCGACATCCACGGCGGCGGCATCGACCTGGTCTTCCCCCACCACGAGAACGAGATCGCCCAGGCCAAGGCCTACGGCGACGAGTTCGCGAAGTACTGGGTGCACAACGGCTGGGTCACCATGTCCGGCGAGAAGATGTCGAAGTCGCTGGGCAACTCCGTCCTCGTCAGCGAAATGGTCAAGCAGTGGCGCCCGATCGTCCTGCGCTACTACCTCGGCACCCCGCACTACCGGTCGATGATCGAGTACAGCGAGGAGGCCCTGCGCGAGGCCGAGTCCGCGTTCGCGCGGATCGAGGGCTTCGTCCAGCGCGTCACCGAGAAGGTCGGCGAGGTCGTCGCCCCCGCCGCCGAGGTGCCGCCCGCCTTCGCCGAGGCGATGGACGAGGACCTGGGCGTGCCGCAGGCGCTGGCGATCATCCACACCACCGTCCGCCAGGGCAACAGCGCACTGGCCGCCGACGACAAGGAAGCCGCGGCCGACCGCCTCGCCGAGGTCCGGGCCATGCTCGGCGTCCTCGGCCTGGACCCGCTCGACCCGCACTGGGCGGGCGAGGGCGACCGGGGCGAGGATCTGCACGGCGTCGTCGACACCCTCGTGCGCCTCGTCCTCGACCAGCGGCAGTCGGCCCGCGCCCGCAAGGACTGGGCCGCGGCCGACGCCATCCGCGACCAGCTCAACCAGTCCGGCCTCGTCATCGAGGACAGCCCCACCGGCCCCCGGTGGACGCTGGGACCGCGCTGAGCACCCGCTCCGAGCAGTGAGATTGTGCCGCCCGGCGATCCGGGCGGCACACTTTCCTTATACGTACGTACGTCTGAAAGCAACGAAACAGGTAGATCATGGCCGGGAACAGCCAGCGCAGGAACCGCCGCACGTCCAACAAGAAGGGCATGCAGGTCGGCAGCGGTGGCCAGCGACGCCGTGGTCTCGAAGGCAAGGGACCGACGCCGCCGGCCTCCGCCCGTAAGGGGCACAAGAAGAACCGGATCGCCGGCGCCCAGGCCAAGCAGGCCGCCGCCCGCCGCCCCGCCCCCCGGCGCGGCGGCGTCAAGGGCACCTCGGAGATGGTCGTCGGCCGCAACCCGGTCTACGAGGCCCTGCGGGACGGCGTGCCCGCCGTCACCCTCTACGTCCAGCAGTTCATCGACAACGACGAGCGCGTCCGCGACGCCCTCAAGCTCGCGAGCGAGCGCGGCAACATCAACCTGATGGAGGCCCCGCGCCCCGAGCTGGACCGGATGACGAACGGCCTGAACCACCAGGGCCTCGTCCTCCAGGTCCCGCCGTACGAGTACGCGCACCCGGAGGACCTCACCGCCGCCGCGTACGACAACAACGAGGACCCGCTGATCGTGGCCCTCGACGGGGTGACCGACCCGCGCAACCTCGGCGCCATCGTCCGCTCGGTCTCCGCGTTCGGCGGCCACGGCGTGGTCGTCCCCGAGCGCCGCGCGGCCGGCATGACCGCCGGTGCGTGGAAGTCCTCCGCCGGCACGGCGGCCCGCACGCCCGTCTCCCGGGTCACCAACCTCACCCGCGCGCTGGAGGGCTACCAGAAGGCGGGCCTCACGGTCGTCGGCCTGGCCGCCGACGGCGAGCACACGGTGGAGGACCTGGAGCAGCTGGCGGGCCCGGTCGTCATCGTCATCGGCAGCGAGGGCAAGGGGCTCGGCCGTCTCGTCGGCGAGACCTGCGACTACCGGGTGCGGATCTCGATGCCGGGCGGCGCGGAGTCGCTCAACGCCGGTGTCGCGGCGGGCATCGTGCTGTACGAGGTGGCGCGCCGCCGCGGATAGCCGTCCGTCGGGCCGCGGGTCGGTTCGGGTCGCCGGCCCGCGGGTGCCACGGCGTTCGCGCGGCAACGCGTGCGCGGCAACGCGTGCGCGGCAACCGGCTCGCCCGCCCGGCGAGTTGACGCGCGAACGCCGAACACAGTTCCAGGTTGCCCGAGTTTGGCCTGATCTTGACGGGTCTCGGACACATCCGGTGCGGTCAAGGCAGTGTCCTAAACACACATCACTCGGTTAGATGAGTGTGGACACCAGAACGCCTCGGTTCGACGAGCAACCCGCCGCCCTGAGCATGACCAAGGTGGACAGCGACCCCGCGCAGGTCATCGTCAACCACGCCAGCTTCCGGGTGCAGCTCGCCCCGGGTCAGCGCGCACGGCTGCGCGGTGCCCCCGCGGAAACGGCCCGCATCCCTGCCATGAGCGGTGCCGGCGGAGGCCGCAGGCGGGCACCGGTCGTCTGGAGCGGGAAGTCCGCTCCCGGCGACCCCGGCGCGACAGGCCTCCTCCAGGCCGTGCGCAACTCCACCGCGGGACACCTCGACGCCGGACTCGGCGGGGGGTCCGGGGACGGGCGCGGAGCGGGCGCGACGCAGGTCATCCCGCTCCTGGAGGAGACGCAGCCCAACCCCGTACTGACCGCCCCCCACCAGCCGGGACACACCGGTCCGCTGCTGCCGCCCATGCGGCAGGCCGTCGGCGCGTACGACCCGGTCGAGGGGCCCGACGACCTCGGCAGGACCGGCGCCCCCGGCGCCCCCGGCGACGACGACTACGACGAGGCCGACGAAACCGCCGAGTCCCGCGCCCGGCGGGGCGTGGGCGACCCCGTCCGGCACGCCTACTACCCCGGTCACCGGATGAACCTGGGCGTCGTCCTGCTCCCCATGCGGGTGCTGCTCGGCTTCATCTCCATCTACGCCGGCATGGGCAAGCTGAGCGACCCCGTCTACTTCGACGGCGGCGAGCGCGGCTCGATGGTCAAGTGGCTGACCTCCCTGCACCCGTGGGCGATGGCCGAGCCGCTGCGCGACTTCGCGCTCTCCCACCCGGTCGGCGCCGGCCTGACCGTCGCCTTCCTCCAGGTCGTGGTCGGCGTGCTCACCGTCCTCGGCCTCTGGCAGCGGGTCGCCGCCGCGTTCGGCGCGCTGCTCTCCGCCGCGCTGCTGGTGACCGTGAGCTGGCGCTCGGTCGCCGTGTACGACGCACCCGACATCATCCTGCTGGCCGCCTGGAGCCCGCTGATCATCGCGGGCGCGCCGGTTTACTCCGTGGACGGCCGGCTGGCCGGAGAGGCCTGGCGCAAGCTCGGCCCGCGCTCGGAGATCTGGGACCTGCGCCGCCGGGTCCTGCGCCGGGGCACCATCGTCGCGACGGTCGTCGTCGGCCTCACCCTGCTCATCGGCTCCATCCTCGGCGGAGCGGTCCGCTCCAGCGAGGTCGTCACCGTCCCCGGCCGCAACGACAACCCCACCAACCGCCTTCCCGGCATGCCGCTGCCCCAGGAGTCCACCGGCGAGCGCCAGGCCTCCCGTACACCGGACCAGCGGCGACAGCCGGAGCCCAGCCGCTCCGGCGCGGCCACCACCCCCGCCGACGGCCAGGCCACACCGGGCGCGACGCGCGACTCCGGCGGCCAGAGCACCGGTTCGGGCACCCAGCCCAGCCAGACCCAGGGCACCGACCAGGCGCCCCCGCAGCAGTCCACCCCGCAGGAGCCCCCGGCGGCCACCAGCGCCGGACCCACCTCCTCCGGCTCCACCGGAGACGCCTCGTCCGGAGGCGGCGGCGAACCGGCGCCCACCGGCGGCTCGACCTCCTCCGGCGGCGAGGGCTCGACCACGGGCGGCGGCGGCCGGAACCCGATCGGCGGTCTCCTCGGCTGACCCCGTACGACAGCTGACCCGTACGACAGCAGTGAGGGGCGGCCCCCACCCGGACGGAAGAACCGGGTGGGGGCCGCCCCTTCGTGTGAGGGCGAAGGCCGTCAGCCTTCGTGGGAGCCGAGCTCGCGGGCCGCCTCGGTCAGGTCCTTCGCCGTGTCGATGGCCCGCCAGTACGCCCCGTTCGGCAGCGGATACCCGGCCAGCCGGCGCTCGCGGGCGAGGCGCGGGAACGTGGTCCGCTCATGGTCGCCGCGGTCCGGCAGCAGCTTCGTGAACGCGGGTGAGAACACGTACACCCCGGCGTTGATCAGATACGGGGAGGGCGGCGACTCGATGAAGTCGGTGATGTGCCCGAACGCGTCGGTCTCCACGGCGCCCCACGGGATCCGGGGCCGGGCGAGGGCCAGGGTGGCGGTGGCGTCGCGCTCCGCGTGGAAGGCGGCCATCTCCCGCAGGGAGAAGCGGGTCCAGATGTCGCCGTTGGTGGCGTACCAGGGCTGCTCCGGGTCGGGCAGCCGCCCGGCCGCGTACTTCAGGCCGCCGCCGCGACCCAGCGGCTCGGTCTCCACGACGGTGGTGACCCGGAGCGGCAGTACGGCGGCGTCCAGCCACTCCTGGAGCACCTCGGCGAGGTGCCCGCAGGAGACCACGGCGTCGGTGACTCCCTCGGCGGCCAGCCAGGACAGCTGATGGCCGATGATCGGAGTCCCGGTCCCGGGGATCTCGACCATCGGCTTGGGGCGGTCGTCGGTGTACGGCCGCAGCCGCGACCCCTGGCCACCGGCGAGGATCACGGCCTGCGTCGGATACGTATGCATGGCAGGCACGATATGCGGTGCCCGCCGACGGAAGGCGACGCTCCGCGCGACCGCCTCCCGGGCTCAGCTGAACTGCGCGACGCCGGAGGCGAACGAGGTGTCGCAGACGGGGCGGGAGAAGCGGTGCGCCCGGGTCGGGCCGTACTGCTCGACGGCCGCCTTGCCGAGGGCCTTCGCGATCGACATGCAGTGGCGGGCGAGCGAGGGACGCTGCTCCACGGCGCGCTGGAGGCCGGTGAGCGCGGTGCCCGGGTCCTTCTCCTGCAGCTCCACGAGCAGCTTCTCGCGCAGGATGTCCTGCGGGGTGTGCGGCTTCGCGGGCTTGGACACGGTCTCCGACGAGGCGGCCAGCAGTTGGGAGTCGTTGTCCGACTCCGCCCACTGGACGCTGGTGACCGCGAGGGTCCCGGACAGAACCATGACGACGGGCAGGACGAGAGCGAGGGATCGGCCGATGCGGCGCGCGGTGTGGGTCACGCAGCGAGCGTAGCGGCCAGTGATGACTTGGCGACAATTCGTCACCCTTGCGGGGGATGGTTCGACGCGCCCTTTCGAATGCGGGATTGACGAACCAGGGTGAAATGCCCTGTGTGCCGGGGTATTTGCTGCCGCCCGGCACCGAAACCCAAACCCGCCGGGACCACGCAATCGGCCCCGCACCCCCTTGCGGGGAGTGCGGGGCCGGGCGTACGGCGGGTGGGGCGTCAGTTGGTGAGACGCTCGCCGGTGGAGGTCGCGAAGACGTGCAGCTCGTCCGGGCGCGGGACGACGTGCAGCTCCGTGCCCTTCTCCGGGACGGCACGGCCGCCGACGCGGACGACCAGGTCCTTGTGCTCGCCGGCGACCTGCGCGCCGCCGTAGACGAAGCCGTCGGCGCCGAGCTCCTCGACGACGTTGACGGAGACGGCGAGACCGGCCGGCGCGTCCGAGGAGTCCTTGGTCAGCGTCTTCGCGGCGGCGCCGCCGTGCTCGACGATGTCAAAGTGCTCGGGGCGGATGCCGACCGTGACGGTGGTGTCACCGCGGTCCGCGGCGGCGGTGAGCGCCTCGCGGGAGACCGGGACGACGCTGTTGCCGAACTTCACGCCGCCGTCGGTGATCGGGACCTCGACGAGGTTCATCGCGGGGGAGCCGATGAAGCCGGCGACGAAGAGGTTCGCGGGGCGGTCGTACATGTTGCGCGGCGAGTCGACCTGCTGGAGCAGCCCGTCCTTCAGCACCGCGACCCGGTCGCCCATGGTGAGGGCCTCGACCTGGTCGTGGGTGACGTACACGGTGGTGATGCCGAGGCGGCGCTGCAGCGAGGCGATCTGCGTACGGGTGGAGACACGGAGCTTGGCGTCGAGGTTCGACAGCGGCTCGTCCATGAGGAAGACCTGCGGCTCACGCACGATGGCGCGGCCCATCGCCACACGCTGACGCTGACCACCGGAGAGCGCCTTCGGCTTGCGGTCCAGGTAGTCGGTGAGGTCCAGCATCTTGGCGGCCTCTTCGACCTTCGCCCGGATCTCGGTCTTGTTGATACCGGCGATCTTCAGCGCGAAGCCCATGTTGTCCGCGACGGACATGTGCGGGTAGAGCGCGTAGTTCTGGAACACCATGGCGATGTCCCGGTCCTTCGGCGGCAGGTGCGTGACGTCGCGGTCACCGATGCGGATCGCACCGCCGTTGACGTCCTCAAGACCCGCGAGCATGCGCAGGGAGGTCGACTTGCCACAACCGGAGGGACCGACGAGGACGAGGAACTCACCGTCCGCGATGTCGATCTCGAGCTGGTCCACGGCCGGCTTCGTGGAGCCGGGGTAGACGCGGGACGCCTTGTCGAACGTGACACTGGCCATGCTGAATCTTCTCCTCAACCGGCAGGAACGTGCCGGACGATCCGAGTAGGGAGTGGTCTGGTCCACAGACGCGAACCTGCGGTGACGCTACCTGGCGTTTCTCGATCTGTCAGTAGTCCGGAGCACACGGAAAACGCGGACGGGCGGGGCGCGCGGTTGGTTAGACTGCTCCCGGCGCGCCTCCTTAGCTCAGCTGGCCAGAGCAACGCACTTGTAATGCGTAGGTCGTCGGTTCGAATCCGACAGGGGGCTCAGCGTGAAGCCCGGGTCAGACGCACTTCTGACCCGGGCTTCTTTTGTTCCTCCGCCGTTCCCATGGGTGGTTCAGGCGCGGTTCGAGGTGCCGATGGTCAGTTCCACCTCGCCCTCCTTCTGTGTGAACTCCTTGACGGCCCATGTGCTGTCCTCGATGGAGGTGCCGGCCGCGGTGGTGTAGGCGGTGACCGTGAGGGACGGGCCTGTCGGGGTCTCGGTGTGGAGTTCTGCCGCCGTGGCCGTTCCGTCGGAGAAGCGCAGGTATACGTCGGTCGGCTCCGGGGCCGCCGCGAAGGCCGCCGGGTCGGGCAGGCCCTGGAGGCGGCAGCGCGCGCCCGGGAACAGGTGGGTGTGCGTGCAGAGGGCCTGGTGGGCCTTGGGGTGGGGCATGCGGGGCCTCCGGGGTGGTTCTCGGTGGGTGCCCGGGCCGGGCTGTGCGCGGTGCGCTTGGTGTCTGTCCTCAGTACAGCCAGGTTCGGCGACGGGGGAGGGCGTGCCACGCGGGGCCACGTGTGTGTCGGCTGGCGTGGGAGCGCCGAGTGGCGCCGAGTGGCGCCGAGTGGCGCCGAGTGGCGCCGAGTGGCACCACCTGGTGCCAAGTGGTGCCTGGTGGTGCCAGATGGTGTTGCTGTGGCGCCATTCCTCGCCTTCTCGGGTGTCCACGTGGTGCCGTCATGACCGTCTTGGCTGTGATGTTGCAGGTCAGCGGCTTATTCGCCGGAGGTGCGCCAATGTGGCTCGACGTGGTGCCATCGATGTGCCATGATGGCGTCATGGACCTCACCCCCTACGTCGACAATCTCCGGCGGGAACTCGCCGTCGCCGCGGATGCCAGCGGTGACGAAGCCCGCGCCCTGGCCGAGCGGCTCAGTGCTCCCCTGGAGTCCGCCGTCCGGCTGACCCTGCTCAACGTGCTCTCCGCGGCCATGGGCGACGTCACCCGGGAGCTGGCTCCCGGCTCGGTCGACGTACGGCTGCGCGGGCTCGATCCCGAGTTCGTGGTGACGCCGCCGCCGGTGTCCGAGCCGGTGCGGGAGGAGCGGGAGGCGGTCGTGGCTCCCGTGGTGGTGGCGCCCGCGGTCGGGGAGGCCGACGACGGCACCATGGTGCGGATCAACCTCCGGCTCCCCGCCCACCTCAAGGGCCGCGCCGAGAGCGCCGCCGCGGCGGAGGGGCTGTCGGTCAACGCCTGGCTCGTGCGGGCCGTATCCGTGTCCCTCGACGGTGGGGGGCGCGCGAGCGCACCGGGCCGGGACAAGGACTCGGGCGGTCGCGGCTTCACCGGCTGGGTCCGCTAGGCCCGCTGGGCCCGCTGGGTCCGCTGGGTCCGCTGGGTCCGCTGGGTCCGCTGGGCCCGCTGGGTCCGCTGGGTCCGCTGGGCCGTCTGTTCGTAGGGCGCCACTTCACCGGCGGATCGCCGATCCGGCCGACGTCACTGATCACTCATCACTCACCGAGCCAAGAGGACGGGACAGCCATGCCTTCTTTCGACACCCCCGAGCCGATCTCCGCCGTCATCGAGCTGGACGCCGGCACCGCCCGCATCACCGCCGGCAAGCGCACCGACACGGTCGTCGAGGTGCTGCCGGGAAACGGGTCCGACGAGGACGACGTACGTGCCGTGCAGCAGACCCAGGTCTCCTGCTCGGGTGGTCGTCTCACCGTCAAGACCCCCAAGAAGCGCTCGTTGTTCGGCAAGCCGGGCGCCGTCGTGGTGAGCATCGAACTGCCCGCGGGGTCCGATGTGCGCGGCACCTCCGCACTGGGCGGCTTCTTCGGGGAAGGGCCGCTCGGTGAGGTGCAGCTCAGGACCTCGCTCGGCGACCTCCAGGTGGAGGAGGCGGCCCGTGCCGAGCTCAGGACCGACCACGGCGACATCCGGCTGGTCCGCTCCACCGGGGACGCCGAGGTCATCGGCTCGGGCCGGGTCGAGGTCGGCGTCGTCGCCGGGACGGCGGTCGTCAAGAACGGCAACGGCGCGACCGGGATCGACGAGGTCGGCGGTGAGCTGAAGGTCAACGCGGCCAACGGCGACATCTCCGTGGGCGTCGCGCACGGCGACGTCGTCGCCAAGTCCGCCAACGGGCGCATCGAGATCGGCGTCGCCCGGGCCGGGGTCGACGCGACCGCCTCCAACGGCCGCATCCGCGTCGGCGACGTGACCCGCGGCCGCATCGCTCTGCGCACCTCCGTCGGCGACCTCGAAGTGGGCATCCACGAGGGCACCGCCGCCTGGCTCGACCTGAATCCCAAGTTCGGCACCGTACGCAACTCGCTCGGCGCCGCCGCCGGGCCCGAGGACTCCGACGAGACCGTCGAGGTGCACGCCCGGAGCGGGGCCGGCGACATCATCGTCCGCCGTGCCTGAGTCCGCCGTGCCTGAGTCCGCCGTGCCCGCCTCTCCCGCCTCTCGTCCCGCCCACGCCCGACTCGCCGCCGGCGAGAGGGAACCAGCATGAAGGGAACCAGCATGACCGTCACCCGGTCCTCCGCCCCGCTTGCCGCCCAGGCGATCACCGCCACCGGACTGCGCAAGTCCTATGGCGACAAGGCCGTCCTGGACGGCATCGACCTGACCGTCCCGGCCGGCACGGTCTTCGCGCTGCTCGGCCCCAACGGCGCGGGCAAGACCACCGTCGTCAAGATTCTCTCCACCCTCATCTCCCCCGGCGCCGGCTCCGGCGAGATCCGCGTCGGCGGGCACGACCTCGCCACCGACGCCCAGGCGATCCGCGCCGCGATCGGTGTCACCGGCCAGTTCTCCGCCGTGGATGGGCTGATCACCGGCGAGGAGAACATGCTGCTCATGGCGGACCTCCATCACCTGTCCCGGCGTGAGGGGCGGCGGGTCGCCGCCGAACTGCTGGAGCGGTTCGACCTGGTGGAGGCGGCGAGGAAGCCCGCCGCGGGCTACTCCGGCGGTATGAAGCGGCGTCTGGACATCGCGATGACGCTGGTCGGCTCCCCGCGGATCATCTTCCTCGACGAACCGACCACCGGCCTCGACCCGCGCTCCCGCCACACCATGTGGGGGATCATCCGCGAGCTGGTCTCCGGCGGCGTCACCGTCTTCCTCACCACCCAATACCTGGAAGAGGCCGACGAACTCGCCGACCGCATCGCCGTCCTCAACGACGGGAGGATCGCCGCCGAGGGCACCGCCGAGCAGCTCAAGCGGATCGTCCCCGGCGGCCACGTCAAGCTCCGCTTCACCGGCCCGGACGCCTACCGGTCCGCCGCCTCCGCGCTGCGCGAAGTCACCCGCGACGACGAGACCCTGTCGCTCCAGATCCCCAGCGACGGCAGCCAGCGCGAACTGCGCTCCATCCTCGACTGGCTGGACTCGGCCGGTATCGAGGCCGACGAGCTGACCGTGCACACCCCCGACCTCGACGACGTGTTCTTCGCCCTCACCGGCTCCGGCGTGCCCGCCCGGACCAACCAGCCGAAGGAGGCTGTCCGATGACTTCCCTCTCCGTCGCCGTACGCGACTCGAACACCATGCTGCGCCGCAATCTCCTGCACGCCCGGCGCTACCCCTCGCTCACCCTGAACCTGCTCCTCACGCCTGTCATGCTCCTGCTGCTTTTCGTCTATATCTTCGGCGACGTGATGAGCGCGGGCATCGGCAGCGGAGGGGGCGGCCGTTCCGCGTACATCGCCTACATCGTCCCGGGCATCCTGCTGCTGACCGTCGGCTCCACCGTGGTCGGGACCGCGGTGTCCGTCTCCACGGACATGTCCGAGGGCATCATCGCCCGCTTCCGCACGATGGCGATCCACCGCGGCTCCGTGATCATCGGGCACGTCGTCGGCAGTGTGTTGCAGAGCGTGCTGAGCGTGGTCCTGGTGGGCGCGGTCGCCGTGGCCATCGGCTTCCGCTCCACGGACGCCACGCTCGTGGAGTGGCTGGCAGCTTTCGGGCTGCTCGTGCTCTTCTCCGCCGCCCTCACCTGGGTCGCGGTCGGCATGGGCCTGATCAGCCCGAACGCCGAGGCCGCCAGCAACAACGCCCTGCCGATGGTGCTGCTCCCGATGCTGTCCAGCGCCTTCATCCCGGTGGAGACGATGCCGGGCTGGTTCCGGCCGATCGCCGAGTACCAGCCCTTCACCCCGGCCATCGAGACCCTGCGCGGCCTGCTGCTCGGCAGCGAGATCGGCCACAACGGCTGGCTGGCCGTCGGCTGGAGCCTCGGGCTCGTGGTGCTCGGCTACTTCTGGGCGACCTCGAAGTTCGGCCAGGACCCCCGGTAGCCGCTTTCCCCGCCCGGCTCGGCTCCTCAAGCCCACTACTTCGGGAGAACCCCATGGCCCACGACCCGGCCGCCGACTCCGCGACCGCCGACGAGCCGCCCGTCCTGCCCACCGACCGGCACACCGGCTGCCCCTTCGATCCGCCCGCCGGGCTCACCGCGCTGAGCGACCGGCCGGTCCGCCGCCTCCGCTACGCCGACGGGCACGTGGGCCGCCTGGTCACCGGGCACGCCGAGGCCCGCGCGGTGCTGGCCGATCCGCGCTTCAGCTCCCGCTACGAGCTCCTGCACCTGCCGATGCCGATGGAGGGCGCGCCGGGAGAGCTGCCACCGGCGCCCGTCGGGGACATCATCGGCCTCGACGCCCCGGAGCACACCCGCTACCGTCGACTGCTCGCCGGCCGGTTCACGGTGCGCCGGATGCGTCAACTGACCAGTCGTATCGAGCGGTTCACCACCGACTGCCTGGACGCCATGGAGCAGGCCGGGCCCACGGCCGACCTGGTGGAGGCCTTCGCGCGGCCCGTGCCCACGCTGGTGATCTGCGAGCTGCTCGGCGTGCCCTACGCCGACCGGGGGCGCTTTCTGGGGCTGGTCGAGGTCATCTTCGACCAGGCGGCCGGCGCCGGGGCCAGGGACGAGGCCTACGCGGGGCTGCTCCGGTACGTCGGTGAACTCGTCCTCGCCAAGCGGGCCGAGCCCACCGACGACCTGCTCAGCGACCTCGCCGCACCCGGCCCCGCATCGGACTCCGGAGACCTCGCCGCTTCCGGTCTCAGCGACGAGGAGTTGGCCGGGATCGGCGGGCTCCTCCTCGCCGCCGGGCTCGACACCACCGCGAACATGCTCGGCCTCGGTGTCTTCGCCCTGCTGGTCAACCCCGGCCAGCTGGATGCCCTGCGCGCCGACCCGGATCTCGCCGGGGCGGCCGCGGAGGAGCTGCTGCGCTACCTCAGCGTGGCCGACCCGCTGCTGCGGTCCGCGCTGGAGGACGTCGAGGTGGCGGGCGAGCTGATCAGGGCGGGGGAGACGGTGACCGTCTCCGTGCAGGCCGCCAACCGCGACCCGCACAGGTTCCCCGAGCCCGGCCGGCTCGACATCCGCCGCCGGGCCACCGGGCATCTCTCCTTCGGTCACGGCCCTCACCAGTGTCTCGGCCAGCAACTCGCGCGGGTCGAGATGACCGTCGCGCTCCCGGCGCTCCTCGCCCGCTTCCCCGCCCTGCGCCTCGCGGTCCCGCCGGAGGAAGTGCCGCTGCGCGAACGCTCCAGCGTCTACGGAGTGGTCTCCCTGCCGGTCGCCTGGGGAGAGGAACAGCGCTGAACTGCCCTCGGGGCGAGGAGATGCGGTGAGGGTCCGTACTGATTCCTACCGAGGGGTAGGCGACCCGGGATCCTTGTTATACCTTGCGTCTAACAAGGATCCCGGGCCGGCCGGTGTCCGGTCCGGCGCGGGCCGCCCCCGGCCCCGGTGATCCCGTACAGCACACGGCACACGGCACGACCCCGTACGGCGCGAGCCGATTCCGTACAGCGCGCTTCGGATCCGTCGCGGCGGTCGGCCGACGTACGCACCACCACGATCGAGGATCACCGCACTCGACCCAAGGAGCCGCAGCATGGCCGGCAGCACCGTTCCGTCGAAGGTCCAGGAGAGTCCCGAGGGCGACGACGTCGCGCGGCGGCTGCTCGACTCGGCCGCGCAGCTGGCGTACGACCCGGCCACCGAGGTGGACTGGGAGACGCCGCTGGACAAGGAGTTCCACGGCGCGAGCCCGGAGTGGTGCAGTCTCTACGGGACCGCGTACTGGGGCGAGTTGACCGAGGGGCAGCGCAAGGAGCTCACCCGGCAGGAGGCGGCGTCGGTCGCCAGCACCGGGATCTGGTTCGAGATGATCCTCCAGCAGATGGTGCTGCGCGACATCTACATGAAGAACCCGGCGGGCGCGGAGTTCCAGTGGGCGCTCACCGAGATAGCCGAGGAGTGCCGCCACTCGATCATGTTCGCGCGCGGTGCGCAGAAGCTCGGGGCGCCCCATTACCGGCCCCGCCGCGCGGTGATGGAGCTGGGCAGGGCCTTCAAGACGCTGGCGTTCGGCGAGGCGGCGTACGCGGCGATCCTGGTCGCCGAGGAAGTGCTCGACGTGATGCAGCGGGACTGGATGCGCGACGAGCGGGTCGTGCCGTTCGTCCGCACCATCAACAACATCCATGTGGTGGAGGAGTCCCGGCACATGAAGTTCGCCCGGGACGAGACCCTCAAGCGTCTGGCGGGCGCCGGGTGGGCGCGGCGGCAGCTCAACGCGTTCGTCGTCGCCGTCGCCTCGTACTTCATCGTGACCAGCATGGTGAACCCGGAGGTCTACCGGAAGGCCGGGCTGGACAAGCAGCGCGCGCTGGCCGCCGCCAAGGGCAACGAGCACCACAAGTCGATGATGCGGTCCAGCTGTTCGGGACTGATGGACTTCCTGGCCTCCGCCCGCCTCCTCACCAAGCCCGCCCTCGCGTTCTACAAGCGCGCGAACCTGATCTGAGCCGGGGCCATGACCTACGCCATCACCCAGACCTGCTGCAACGACGCCACCTGCGTGGCCGTCTGCCCGGTCAACTGCATCCACCCGACGCCCGAGGAACGCGCCTTCGGCAGTACGGAGATGCTCCACATCGACCCCCGGGCGTGCATCGACTGCGGGGCCTGCGCGGACGCCTGCCCGGTGGACGCGATCTTCCCGGTGGACTCGCTGTCCGCCGGGCAGCGGGAGTACGCCGACATCAACGCCGCCTATTACGAGGGCGGGGAGCCGGCCCCCGAGGCGGTGGGGCCCAACTTCCACGTCTGGGGCGAGCCGGTCTTCGGGCGCAGTCTGCCGTCCGACTTCGGGCCGCTGCGGGTGGCCGTCGTCGGCACCGGGCCCGCCGGGATGTACGCGGCGCAGGACCTGCTGCTGCACACCGCCGCCGAGGTGACCCTGATCGACCGGCTGCCGGTGGCCGGCGGGCTCGTCCGGTACGGCGTGGCCCCCGACCACCCCGCGACGAAGAAGGTCGGCGACACCTTCTCCCGTTTCCACTCCCACCCCCGGGTCCGGATGCACCTGGGCATCGAGGTGGGCCGGGACGTCACGGCGGAGGAGTTGGCCGCCCACCACGACGCGGTGATCTACGCGGTCGGCGCCTCCACGGACCGGCGGCTCGGTATCCCCGGCGAGGAAGGGCCCGGATGTCTGTCGGCGACCTCGTTCGTCGCCTGGTACAACGCCCACCCGGAGGCCGTCGCGCAGGGCGTCGACCTGTCCGCCGAGCGGGTCGTCGTGGTGGGCAACGGCAACGTCGCCCTCGATGTCGCCCGGATCCTGGTCGCCGACCCGGCGGCGCTCGCGGGCACGGACATCGCCGCCCACGCGCTGGAGGCCCTGCGGGCGAGCCGGGTCCGCGAGGTGGTGGTGCTGGGGCGGCGAGGGCCCGAGGACGCCGCGTACACCCGCTCCGAACTCCTCGCGCTGAAGCATCTGCCGGGCGTGGAGCTGGTCGTGGACGACCACGACCCGCGCACGGGTGCGGCGATCGACGCGGCCGGGGCGGGCGATCGGGCCGGGCTGCTCCGGGGGCTCGCCCGGGCGCGGACGGCCGCCGCGTCCCCCGGGCCCGGTCGAGGGGCGGACCGGCGCATCGTGCTCCGCTTCCACTCCGAGCCGGTGGAGATCCTGGCCGACGGGGACGTGCGCACCGTACGGGTCACCGACGGCGGCGGCGGGGGCGCGGCGGATCTGACCGCCGGAATGCTGCTGCGGGCCATCGGATACCGGGGGCTGCCGGTCCCCGGGCTGCCGTTCGACGAGTCCTCGGGCACCGTCCCGCACGAGGGCGGCCGGATCGCCGGGCTGCCCGGCGGCTATGTGGTCGGCTGGATCAAGCGGGGGCCCTCCGGCGGGATCGGCGCGAACCGCACCTGCGCGGCCGAGACGGTCGGCACGCTCCTGGCCGACGCGGTCGCCGGGACCCTGCCCGCCCCGACGGGCGACGCCAAGGCGTTCCGGCGCCTTGCCCGACGGCGTAACCGCCGGGTCGTGGACGCCCGGGGCCTGGCCGCGATCGACCGCGCCGAACGGGACCGGGGGCGGCGCGACGGGCGCCCCCGGGTGAAGCTCGCCACCGTCGAGGAGCTGGTCGCGACGGCGAGAGCCGGGCGGCTGCTGAGACTGACCCGCTGACCCGCTGACCGGCTGACCGGCTGACCGGCTGACCGGCTGACCGGCTGACCCGCTGACCGGCTGACCGGCTGACCGGCTGACCCGCTGACCCTTCGTCCGGGCGACGGTCAGGCCTTGGACTTTGAGGCCTCCGGCACCCCCGCGGGACCGCTCGCGGCGGCCGGGCGGAGCGGCGCGGTCATCGGGCGTACGGGGATGAGAGCGGCGACGACCGCCGCCGCGAGGCCCACGCCGCAGCCGATGAGCATCGCGACGCGGAAGCCGTTCTGGGAGGCCAGCGGGAAGCCGCCGAAGTCCGTGGTCATCCGGGCCAGGACCACGCCGATCACCGCCGCCGCGAAGGACGTGCCGACTGAGCGCATCAGGGCGTTGAAGCTGTTCGCCGACGCGGTCTCCGACTGGGGCACCGCACTCATGATGAGCGCGGGCATCGCCCCGTACGCGAAGCCGACGCCCGAGTTGCAGACGAGGGTGACGATCAGCAGGCTCCACGGGGAGTCCGCGCCGATCAGCGGTACGGACAGGCCGTAGCCGGCGGCGATGAGGAGGCTGCCGACGGCCAGGGTGACCTTCGGGCCCTTGGCGGCGGACAGCTTCGCGCCGACCGGGGACATCGCCATCATCATCAGGCCCGCGGGGGCCATCCACAGGCCCATCGCCAGCATCGACTGGCCCAGGCCGTAGCCGGTGGCCTCGGGCAGCTGGAGCAGCTGGGGCACGACGAGGGACTGCGCGTACATCGCGAAGCCGACCAGGATCGAGGCCGTGTTCGTCATCAGGACCTGGGGGCGGGCGGTGACGCGCAGGTCGACCAGCGGTTCGCTGAGGCGCAGTTCCCACCAGCCCCAGGCGGGCAACAGCACCAGCACGGCGGCGAAGAGGGCGAGCGTGGTGGCGCTGCCCCAGCCCCAGTCGGCGCCCTTGGAGACGGCGAGCAGCAGACAGATCAGGGCGGTGCCGAGGCCGACGGCCCCGAGCAGGTCGAAGCTGGTGGACCCGTTGGCCGGGCGGTCCCCGGGGACGAGGGCCAGGATCAGCGCGCCGACCGCGAGGGCCAGCACGGCGACCACCCAGAACAGCACCCGCCAGCTGGTGTTCTCCGCGATGGCGGCGGCGAACGGCAGGCCCAGCGCGCCGCCCACGCCCATCGAGGCGCTCATGATCGCGATGGACGGGCCGAGCTTCTCGGTCGGCACCACATCACGCAGCAGGCTGATGCCGAGCGGGACCACGCCCATCCCCAGGCCCTGGAGCCCGCGCCCGGCGATCATCGGGACCACCGACGAGGACAGGGCGCAGACCACCGAGCCGAGGACCAGCGGGACGAGCGAGACGAGCAGCATGCGCCGCTTGCCGTACATGTCGCCGAGCCGGCCGGCGACGGGCGTGGCCACGGCGGCGGCCAGCAGGGTGGCGGTGATCACCCAGGAGGCGTTCGACGCGGAGGTGTCGAACATCTTCGGCAGCTCCGCGATCAGCGGCACCACCAGGGTCTGGGTGAGCGCCGCCACGATGCCGGCGAAGGCCAGGATGCCGACCACGCCTCCCGGGCGGGCTGCGGGGGGTGAACTCTCCACGGGTACTGCTCCCTCTTGCCCTTCCGGGCCTGTCGGTCGTTCGGGTCGTTCGGGTCGTTCGTTCTCGCGCACGCGCTCTCGGCGTTCGACTATGCAAGATACATTGTTTATGCATCATGCATAGCGTGTGCATCATGCACATCTATCGTGAGAGACCTGTTCGACGAAGGAAGCAGCGCGTGGACAAGCCCATCGACCGGATCGAACGCGAGACGATGCTGCTCGGCCGGTACATGCACATGGTCACTCCGCGCGTGGACTGGCAGCTCGACCGGTCCGCCTACATCCTGCTCAGCCGGATCCAGGTGGAGGGGCCCATGTCCATCGGCCAGCTCGGCGACGCCTTCCGTCTGGACGCCTCCACGCTCAACCGGCAGACCGCCGCGATGCTGCGGGCCGGGGTCGTCGAGCGCATCGCGGACCCCGACGGCGGCATCGCCCGCAAGTTCGCCATCACCGAGGAGGGCGAACGCCGCCTCGACTACGACCGGAGCCGGAATCTGGCGGGCCTCGCGAAGGTCCTCACGGACTGGACCCCCGAGGAGGCCCAGCAGCTCGCCGACTCCCTCAGCCGCCTGAACCTCTCCATCGAGCGTCTCGACGGACGGCCCTGGCCGCGCGACTGAAGCGAGGCCCCGGGGCCGTGGGCCCGGTGGCTCAGTGGCGGCCCGCGATGCGGTCCGCCACCCTGGCGACGGGGTCCGTGCCGGGGCGCGGCGAGGTGCTCTCGCGGCGGTCGGCCGCACGGTAGGCCGCGTACATGCCGTGGACGCCGAGCCAGCGGAAGGGTTCCGGCTCCCAGCGGCGGACCTTGTGGTTCACCCACGGCAGGGCGGTCAGATCCGTCGGGCCCGCCTGTCCGGAGTCCTGCTGGATCAGGTCGCGCAGGGTGCGGGCGGCGAGGTTGGCGGTGGCCACGCCCGAGCCGACGTAGCCGCCCGCCCAGCCCAGGCCCGTCGAGCGGTCCAGGGTGACCGTGGCGCACCAGTCGCGCGGGACACCGAGGACGCCGGACCAGGCGTGGTCGACATGGACGCCGGCCGTGGTGGGGAAGAGCCGGACCATCAGTTCGCGCAGGGCCGCGACCGTCTCGGGCCGGGTGCGGCCGTCGTTGTCGGTGGCCGAGCCGAAGCGGTAAGGGTAGCCGCGGCCGCCGAGCGCGATGCGGTCGTCGGCGGTGCGCTGGGCGTAGAAGTAGGCGTGGGCCATGTCGCCGAGGGTCTCGCGGCCCTCCCATCCGATCGTGTCCCAGATCCGGGCGGGCAGCGGCTCGGTGACGATCATGGAGGAGTTCATCGGGAGCCAGGTGCGCTTCTGGCCCTTGAGGCTCGCGGTGAAGCCCTCCGTGCAGCGCAGGACGTACGGGGCGCGGACCGTGCCGTAAGGCGTCACGGCGTGCTTGGGCTTGATCTCGGTGACCGGCGTCGACTCGTGGATGGTCACGCCGAGCGCCTCCACCACGTCCGCCAGGCCCTTGACCAGCTTGGCCGGGTGCAGCCGGGCGCCGTGCGGGGTCCAGGTCGAGCCGACGGCCCCGGTCACATGGACGCGCTCGGCGGTCTCGCGGGCGCCGCGCAGCACCCGGTCGGTCTCGCCGAAGGCGATCTCGACGCTGTGGAAGTCCTTGAGCCGGGCGAGCTGGGAGGGGGTGTGGGCCACTTCCAGGACCCCGCCCTGGTGGATGTCGGCGTCGATCTTCTCCTCGGCGGCGGTCCTGACGACCTCGCCGACGGTGTCGTTCATCGCCTTCTGGAGCCGGACGGCGGCGTCGTGGCCGTGCAGCTTGGCGTACCGGTCACGGCCCGCGATGCCGTTGTACAGCCAGCCGCCGTTACGGCCGGAGGCCCCGTAGCCGCAGAACTTGGCTTCCAGGACGGTGATGTTGAGGAAGGGGACGGCCTTCTTCAGGTAGTACGCCGTCCAGAGCCCGGTGTAGCCGCCGCCGACGATGCAGACGTCGACGCTCGTGTCGCCGGGGAGGGGTTCGCGCGGGGCGGGGGTGCCCTCCTGCGCGTACCAGAACGATATGCCGCCGACGACGGTACTGACGGTGCTCATGATGCCCCTGGTGTCCCTGTCCGGTGAGATGCCGAGCGTACGTGTGGCGGGACGTTACTGCGCGCGGGGCTGTTCCGTCATGGCCCGGTCGACGCGGGTCCCTAGGATCGGCGAGGTGATCGACATTCCTGACGAACTGATCGCCACGCAGTCCCGCTACAACGGAGCGGCGGGCCGGGCCTTCGTCGCCGCCCTGCCCGGCCTCGCCGAGCGGTGCCTGGAGCGGTGGGGGCTGCGGCCGGACGGCCCGTCGATGTACGGGATGTGCGCGCTGGTCCTGCCGGTGGTGCGGGAGGCCGACGGGCGGCCCGCCGCGCTGAAGCTCCAGTCGGTGGACGAGGAGACGGCGGGCGAACCGGTCGCGCTGCGGGCGTGGACCGACGCGGGGGCCGGGGCGGTGGAGCTGCTCGGCCATGACCCGGAGACCGGCGCGATGCTGCTGGAACGGCTGGACGAGCGGCGGCCGTTGTCCGGCGAGGCCGATGTGCGGGAGGTGGTGACGGTTCTCGGGGCGGTGCTGGCCCGGCTCGTGGCGGTGCCCGCGCCGGCGGGGCTGCGCACGTTGGGCGTGGCGGTGGAGCGGATGCTCGCGGCGGTGCCGGAGAGGGTGGGCCTGCTGGCCGACGCCGAGGACCGGCGGCTCATCGCGGACTGCGCGGCGGCGGTGCGGGAGGTCGCGGGGGAGCCGGGGGACCGGCTGCTGCACTGGGACCTGCACTACGACAACATCCTGGCCGGGCGTGCGGACGCGGGGCGGGCCGGGGAGTGGGTGGCGCTCGACCCGAAGCCGCTCGCGGGGGACCCGGGATTCGAGCTGTTCCCGGCGTTGGACAACCTCTTCGACGCCGACGAGGTGGTGTGGCGGTTCGACGCGCTGACGGAGGCGCTGGGCCTGGAGCGGGACCGGGAGCGGGCGCGGGCCTGGACGCTGGGGCGGGTGCTCCAGAACGGGTTGTGGGCGGCGGCGAGCGGGGAGGGCCGGATCGCCCCCGACCATGCGGAGATCGCGCGCCGGCTGCTGGGGCGGTGAGGGCGGGCGGGCCGGGGGCGGATCCCATCAGCTTCGGCCGGGGGCGGGGCCGGGGGCTGGGGTCGGCGGTCGGGGCTGGGGCCGGCGGTCGGGGAAACCAGGGTGTGGCCCGGGCCGCGGGTTGCTTACGCTGCGCCCATGATTCGTACCGCCACACCTGAAGATGTCCCCGTCCTGCACGCCCTGGTGCGGGATCTCGCCGCGTACGAGAAGGCCCTCGACGAGGTCGTCGTCACCGAGGAGCAGCTGAACGAGGCGCTGTTCGGCGACCGGCCCGCCGCCTACGCGCACGTGGCGACGGCCGACGACGACGGCGGCGAGGTGATCGGTTTCGCCCTGTGGTTCCTGAACTTCTCGACCTGGCGCGGAGTGCACGGCATCTACCTGGAGGACCTGTACGTCCGCCCCGACCGGCGTGGCGGCGGCCACGGCAGGGCGCTGCTGACGGAGCTGGCGCGGATCTGCGTGGAGCGCGGCTACCAGCGGCTGGAGTGGTCCGTCCTCGACTGGAACGCCCCGTCCATCGCGTTCTACGAGTCGCTCGGCGCGCGCCCGCAGGACGAGTGGACGGTGTACCGACTGACGGACGGGGCCCTGGCCCGGCTGGGGGCGGACGGTCGCAGGGCCTGACTACGGTCCCAGGACCACGTTGCCCGTCGTGCCCCGGGTCTCCGGCGCGCGGTGCGCTGCGGCGGCCTCGGCGAGCGGGAAGCGCTGTACGGCGGTCCGCGGCCGCCCGCGGCCTCGGCGAGGCCGACCACGGGTCTCCCGTGCGCGCAGACCGCCGCCCCGTCTCGGCCCTCCCCGGTCATCCCCTCGGCCCCCCCGGCCCCCCCGGCCCCCCGGCCCTCCCCGGCCCGAGGACCGAACCGGACGTGAAGCCGCGTTCGGCCGGCTCCTCGTCGGTGAGGGTGAGCGGCCCCCGTCGAGGAGCCCGTCGCCCGGCCGGCCGTGGGCCGCGTGCCGCCCGCGGGGCCGAGGAGGTCCACGGCGGCGTGGGGCGGTGGCCCCCCTCGTATCGGGGTTCTGCTAGGGCGTGTTTCGAAAGTCCCGCCTGCTCGGCGGCGTCTGGCACGCACGCTCGCCGCGTTGTCGGAATCGCCCCGATACATCCAGTATCGGGGCGACCCTCCGCCTTGCGATCGCACGCACCAGACGCCGCCGAGCCCGCCCTCCGGGCGGACGGCGCTACTTTCGAAACACGCCCTAGAGGTTCTGCTTGAGGTCAATCCAGGCCCCGGGCTCCTGCCCTGGAGCGCTGTCCGGCGGCCTTCACGGCGAGCAGGGCGGCTTCGATGCCGCTGGTGAAGGAGACCTCGCTGAGGAGTCCGGGGGCGGCGACCTGGTCGCCCGCCAGGAAGATCCCGTCGCCCCGGACGACGGAGGGCCGGTCCCGCCAGGTGGCGCCCGGGCGGTCGACAGCTCCGGTGCGGCCGTCGGCGAGGGCCTCGACGCGCCAGGTGGTGCGCTCGCGCCAGCCGGGGAAGCCGAGGTCGAGGAGTTCCTCGGCCCGCGCGGTCCCTTCCGCCCGGCGCGCGTCGGGGCCGATCGGGAACTGGCCCTGGAGCAGCTGTTCGCCGGCCGGGGCGAGGCCGGGATCCTGGGCGGTGAACCGCTCCAGCCAGCCGGGCGCGTCCAGGTCCGACACGACGAACGCGTCGCCGCGCCGGGTGCGCACCGCCAGGTCCAGCAGGACGGTGCGCCCGCTGTCCCAGGTGAGGGACGCGTCGTCGAGGAGGGCGCGGGCGGAGTCGAGGGAGGTGGCGACGACGACCGGCCCGGTACGGGCCAGCTCGCCGAGGGTCCGGGCATCGACGCGGGCGGCGGTCTCGATGCCGACCCCGAGACCCCGGGCGTGGCCGGCCAGCCGCTCGACGAGCGCCGCCCAGCCGCCGACCGGGTAGTGGGCCTCGGGCGGGAACGAGGCCAGGCGGTGCAGGCGCTCTTGGACGAACCGGGCGGAGAGCGACCCGGGGTCGTGGTGGAACAGTGCGGTGGCGGCGAAGTTCGCGGCGGCCCGGGCGCCCTCCTCGCCGACCTGTCCGGCGGCCCACTCCAGGAAGGCGTCGTCGACCGGGGCCGTGCGGGGGGCCCGCCGGGCGAGCCGCAGCAGAGCCACGGGCGGGGTACGGCGGACGGCTCCCGCGCGGCGGAAACGGAAGCGGAGGCCTTCGAGGGGCGGTACGGAGACGACGGCGCCGAGAAGACCGCGCCGGGCCAGCCAGGTCCAGTGCGGCCCGCGCCGGTACAGGGCGTGCGGGCCTTCGTTGGCGCGGTACGGCCCGTCCGCGGTCCTGGCCCGGCCGCCGAGGGCCCGGTGGCCCTCGTGCAGGGTGACGCGCGCACCGGACTCGGCCGCGGTGATGGCGGCGGTGAGGCCGGCGAGGCCGCCGCCGATGACGTGGATGTCTTCCATGGCTGGATCTCCTTCGCGTCTTTGATGATGCGACGGATCGGGGGCGGCTGCTCGTGACACGGTCGCTCGGGGGTTGTCAGTGGGGTGCGTCACGATGGGGGGTATGGCAGCGAGCGAGGGCAGGACGACGAGGGCGACCGGGGCGACCAGGGGGACCAGGGCGGTCAAGGGCAAGAAGGACACCATCGCGGCGGCGCGGCGTCCGGAGGTGCGGCTGCCACCGCTCGTTCCCTACGACGGCGAGGGCCTGGAGCCGGACGGGGACTACGACGGGGTGCGGTTCGACGGGGTGGACCTCGCGGACGCGTCGGGCCGGGGCGCCCGGTTCATGGACTGCGCCCTGGACGGTTGCACCCTGGACCGCGCGGAGCTGACGCGGGCCCGCTTCATCGACGCGGTGCTGACGGGCGTACGGGGGGTGGGCACCGATCTCGCGGAGGCGTCGCTGCGGGACGTGGAGGTGGTGGACGCCCGCCTGGGCGGGGTGCAGCTGCATGGTGCGGTGCTGGAGCGGGTGGTGGTGCGCGGCGGCAAGATCGACTACCTGAACCTGCGCAAGGCCCGGCTCAAGGACGTCGTCTTCGAGGGCTGTGTGCTCTCCGAGCCGGACTTCGGGAACGCGCACCTGGTCCGCGTCGAGTTCCGTGACTGCGTGCTGAAGCGGGCGGACTTCAGCGGGGCCCGGATGGAGTCCGTGGACCTGCGCGCGGTGGCCGAGCTGGACATCGCGCGGGGTGTGGACCGGCTGGCGGGCGCGGTGATCAGCCCGTTGCAGCTGATGGAGCTGGCTCCGGCGTTCGCCGCGCAGATCGGGGTGCGGGTGGAGGCGTGAGGCCCTCGGCAGGTCTCCGGGGCCGCACAGGACAGGAGAAGCGGGCCCGGGGCCTCACAAGCGGGGGAAGCGGGCCTGGAGGTCCCAGATCACGGGGTTGTCGGCCAGGCCCTCGTGCATGTCGGCCAGGTCGGCGATCAGGTCGTGCAGGAAGTCACGGGCCTCGCGGCGCAGGAGGGAGTGGCTGAAGGTGAGCGGGGGCTCGTCCCCGGGCATCCAGTCCGCCTCGACGTCGACCCAGCCGAAGCGCCGCTCGAACAGCATCCGGTCCGAGGACTCGGTGAAGTCCAGCTCCGCGTACTGCTGCCGGTGGGAGCGGTTGCCGCGCGGGTCCTGGTCGATCTGCTCGACGATGTCGCACAACGCCCACGCGAAGTCCAGCACCGGCACCCATCCCCAGGCTGTGGACACCTCGCGGTCCGCCTTCGTGTCCGCGAGGTAGACGTCGCCGGAGAACAGATCGTGCCGCAGCGCGCGGACGTCCGCGCGGCGGTAGTCGGTCTGCGGGGGGTCGGGGAAGCGGCGGGAGAGGGAGTAGCCGATGTCGAGCACGGATCGATGGTGTCATGCCCGTCCGGGGCGAACCGACACGATCGGGTGAAGCGGTCCGGGTATGCCGGAAGCATATGCCGATGGCTCCCTAGCCTCCGGCATATGGTCAGTTCGCCTCATGAGGCTCATCATCGGATCTTCCAGGGCAATCCGGGTTTATTCGCGAGTGCCTTCCGGACCTTGGGCATCCCCTTTCCGGAACCCGTCGCGGTGTCGCTCATGGACACGGATCTCACGGAGATCAGACCGCTCGAACGGCACGTGGACACGCTGCTGCGCATCGATGTGGCCGACGGGGGCTCCCTGTTGCTGGCAATCGAGGCTCAAGGCAAGAAGGACCCGGACAAGCGCAGTAGCTGGGCGTACTACCTCGCCCACCTCTACGCGAAGTTCCGCTATCCGTGTGTGCTCCTGGTCGTCTGCCGGGACAAGGGAACGGCGGAGTGGGCAGCCGAGCCGATCCGTATCGGCCTGGACAAGCACCCGAGTCTGGTCGCTCTCCCCTTGGTGCTCGGGCCGCACAACGTACCCATGGTCACGGACGCCGCCAGGGCGGCCGACGACATCCCGATGGCCGTCTTCTCGGCGATCACTCATAGTAACGATCACGACATCGCTGCCATACTGGAGGCTCTTGCCGCGGCGCTCCGGACCACGGACCCCGATGCCGCAGCGGTTTTCGCCGAATTCACCGAGGCGGGTCTGGGCGCCACGCCGGCCCGTGAGATCTGGAGGAACCTGATGGGCACTGGTCTCAGTCACTTCCGCGGCTTCGTCGCCGAGAGCTTCCGGGACGAAGGTCGGGACGAAGGCCGCGTGGAAGGCCGGGCCGAGGACATTCTGCGGATTCTCGCGGTGCGCGGTGTCACGGTGCCGGATGAAGCACGGCGGCGGATCACCGCCTGCAAGGACCTCACGGTGCTCGATGTGTGGTTCGAGCGGGCCGTTACGGCGACGACCGTCGACGCGGTGCTCGCGGAGATCTGATCGCCGGGTTCGTCCCGGAGGCTCTGTCTCCGCGCGCACTTCAGCAACGTCCGGTGCCCGGGGGCCGCTCGGCGCAGGTCAGTCGGCCACGGCCTCGATCATGGCGAACGGCGCGGCTTCGGTGAGCGGGGTGACCGTCGTGAGGGTCAGGCCCGCGCGGCGGCACACCTCCGCGAAGTCGTCGCGGGTGCGCTCCCGGCCGGCCAGGTTCACCAGCATGTTGAGGTCGCTGAGGTAGGTGACCCCGCCGTCGGTGACGTCGGCCCGGATGTCGACCGCGTCGGGAAGCACGGGCTCCACGTGGACCTGCCGGCCAGAGCGCGCGGCGTGCACCCGGCCAGGGCCGTGACGTCGCGGTGGAGGTGGGACTGGTCGGCGTATCCGCACGCGAGGGCGACGGCGTCGGCGCTCTCGCCCGCGCAGAGGGCTCGGGCGGCGTGATCGAAGCGGACCAGCATGGCGGCGCGTTTGGGGGTGAGGCCGATCTGGTCGGTGAACCGGGACCACAGCCGCTTGCGGCTCCACCCGAAGGACGCGGCGAGACCGGCGACCCGTACCCGGCCCCGGCGGGCCACGATGGTGTTCCAGGCGGCGGCGACCTCGGGCGACACCGACGGTGTGCCGGCGGCCCGCCTCGCGAGGAACGCGTCCGTCAGTGCCAGGCGTTCCTGCCACGTCGTGGCGTCGGTCAACTGCTCGCGGAGGTAGCGGGCGTGCCGCCCCCACAGGTCTTCCAGACCGTTGACCGACCCGTCCAGCTCGCGCGGGGAGACGCCCAGTACCGCATGGGCGGCCAGCGGCGGCAGACACACCTCGACGCACTCGACATGCTCGCCCCGGACACGGGCCGGGCCGGGCGACAACGAGGCGACGAAGCTCCTCAGCGGCCGGGGCGCCGTGGCACTCTCCACCGTGAGGGGGGTGTCCCCGAGCCCGATGACGACGACCACGACGGGCTGGGGGAGCACCTGCATGTCCAGCCCGACGGAGGCGCGGTCACGGAAGCCGGCCATCCGGACCCCGTCGAGCGCCGTGCTGCCGAGGAAGTGGGCGACCTCCCAGCCGTGCTCGGAATCGTGCTCCCGAGGCGCGGGACCCACGTGATTTCTGCGCATGCCCCTACCGTTGCCGACTCCGGCGCGCCTGTCTTGGACGAAAGTTCCGGAGTCACCCGGTCCCGCCGTGCCGCGATACCGTCCAGCGGATCACGCGGGCTCCGCGCCCCGGCTCACGGCAGCAGGCGCTGCTCCTTCGCCACCGACACCGCTCCCGCACGCGTGTCGACGCCGAGCTTGTCGTAGATCCGGCCCAGGTGGGTCTTGACCGTGGCCTCGCTGATGAACAGGGCGCGGGCGATGTCGCGGTTGCCGAGGCCCTGGGAGAGCTGGGCCAGGATGTCGCGTTCACGGTCGGTGAGGCTGGGGCGGGGGCTGCGCATCCGGGCCATGACCCGGCTGGCGACGGGGGCCGAGAGCGTGGTGCGGCCCTGGGCGGCGGACCGGATCGCGGCGAACAGTTCCTCGGGGCGCTCCGCCTTCAGCAGATAGCCGGTCGCCCCCGCCTCGATGGCCCGGGTGATGTCGGCGTCGGTGTCGTACGTGGTCAGCACGAGGACGTGGACCGTGCCGTCGGCCGCGATGCGGCGGGTCGCCTCGACCCCGTCGATGCCCTCGCCGAGCTGGAGGTCCATGAGGACGACGTCCGGGGTGAGCCGGGCGGCGAGCACCACGGCCTCCTCGCCGCTGCCGGCCTCGCCGACGACCTCGATGTCCGGTTCGCTGCCGAGGAGGGCGAGCAGTCCGGCGCGGACGACCACGTGGTCGTCGCAGAGCAGGATGCGTACGGGGGGTGTCTGCGGGCCTTGGCCGGTCATGCGGGGTCCTCCGGGGCGGTGAGGGGGGCGGGCGCGAGCGGGATCGCGGCCGAGAGGACCGTGCCCTCGCCCGGGGCCGACTCGATGGTGAGCGTTCCGCCGAGCTGGTGCACGCGGGCCCGGATGGCGGGGAGCCCGTGGCCGCGCACGGTGTCGGGGCTGCGGACGGGCGCGGGCTCCACGGTGAAGCCGCGGCCGTTGTCGCCGATGTCGAGGACCACCCGGTCGTCGAGGTGGGTCAGGGTCAGCCCGGCGGCGGTGGCCCCGGAGTGTTCCCGCACATTCGCCAGGGCCCCTTGGGCGATGCGCAGCAGGGCGGACTGCACCCGGTCCGGCAGCGGGGCGCCCGGGGTGCCCTCCACATGGCAGTGGACGGTGAGCGCGCCCTCCGCCTGGGCGCTTTCGCGGGCCGCCAGCGTGTGCAGGGCCGCCTCCAGACCGCCGCCCTGTGCCAGGTCGGCGGGGGCCAGGTCGTGGACGAAGCGGCGGGCCTCGGCGAGGTTGCGTTCCGCGATCCCGGTGGCCGTACGGACATGGCGGCGGGCCGCGTCCGGGTCGGCGCTCCAGGTGCGGTCGGCCGCCTGGAGCAGCATCTGCTGGCTGGACAGGCCCTGCGCCAGGGTGTCGTGGATCTCCATCGAGAGCCGCTGGCGCTCGGCGAGGGTCCCCTCGCGCCGCTCGGTGGCGGCCAGTTCGCGCCGGGTGCGCAGCAGGTCGTCGATCAGCTCGCGCTGGCGTCCGGCCAGTTCCCGCTGGCGTACCGCCTGACGCCGCATATGGACGAAGACGGCGGTCGCCACGGCGGCGACCGCGGGCGGGGCGAGGACCAGGTTCGGGTCGAACCCGTCGGCCAGGCGCAGTTGCGCGGCCACGACGAACGCGGTGAGCAGGGCGACCAGGGCGAGGGCCGCACGCGGCGGCAGGATGCGCAGCCCGGTGTAGAACAACGGCACGGCGCACCACGCGAAGCTCGGCGCGAGGACGACCAGCACCATCCAGACGAGGACTAGCACGCCGAGCCAGGCGAGCCGGCGCGGGGTGGGGCGCGAACCCAGGACGGGCCCCAGGAGATACAGCACCGCCAGAGTGATCGACAGGGCGATGATCCACGGGGTGCGGGCCTCACCGGGGTGCCGCATCAGGAACCGGGTCAGCGAGGCGCCGAGCAGCAGGAAGAACGCGGCGTGCATGAGGAGCGCGAGCCAGCGGGCGTCGGGGTCGGCGCCGAAACCCGGGCCGGGGCCGGCGTCGGCGGATCCGTCCCCCTCCGGGGCCCGCGGATCGCTGCGGTGCTCCACCTCGTACCTCGTGTTCCGTCTCGCCCGATCCCGCTGAGACCCTGCTGACCTGCGCGGATCTTCCATGGTGACCCGATCCGGCCACCCCCGCATCAACCGATCGGCTGACGGGGACGTCGGCCGACCCGCGCGCCGCTTCCAGCCGGTACGTCGACCGTACGGGGCCGGATCCGCCGGGAGGATCGATACCAGAGCGAAACGCCCGGACCACTTCCGGGCCGCCCGGCACACCGAACCACCGGGCCGCCCCCGGATCACCAAGGAGCCACCATGAAGAAGCTGTCGCTGCGCACCCGTGTCGTCACCGGCGCCGTCGTCGTCGCCGCCCTCGGGGCCGGCACGTTCGGCGCGATGTCCGCGAGCGCCTCCTCCCCGGCCGCCGCCCCCGCCGCCGCGGTCAAGGCCGACACGAGCAACCGGAACCTCCAGCAGACGACGCACCTGACCGTGGCCGCCGCCACCAAGGCCGCGCAGGCCACGCTGGACGCGGCGAAGAAGGAGAACCAGCGGATCTCCGTCGCGGTCGTCGACCGCGACGGCAACACCATCGTCTCCCTGCGCGGTGACGGCGCTGGCCCGCAGTCCCCCGAGTCCGCGGTGAAGAAGGCGTACACCGCCGTCTCCTGGAACGCCCCCACCTCCGAGTTGGTCAAGCGCCTGGAGCAGGCCCCGAACCTGAAGGACATCCCTGGCACCCTGTTCCTCGGGGGCGGTGCTCCGGTGCAGGTCAAGGGCGCCCCGGTGGCCGGCATCGGTGTGGCCGGCGCGCCCAGCGGCGACCTCGACGAGAAGTTCGCCCAGGCGGGCGTCGCGGCCCTCGCCCGGTAGTCACGCCCGCTCGCAGCGGAAGCCCCCAGCGGAAGGAAGAGACCCATGAACGCCCTCGATCACGACCTGCTCACCACCGCACGCACCGGCGACACCGAAGGTGTGCGCACCGCGATCGAGGGCGGCGCCCGGGTCGACGTCCGCGACGAGGAGTTGCGCACCCCTCTCCTCCTCGCCGTCCACGGCGACCACGTCGACGCGGCCCGGCTGCTCGTGGCCGCCGGGGCGGACCCGGACGCCCAGGACCGGCGCGAGGAGAGCCCGTGGCTGGCCACCGGCGTCACCGGCAGCGTCGCGATGCTGCACGTGCTGCTGCCGGCCGGACCGGACCTGGCCCTGCGCAACCGGTTCGGCGGCGTCTCCCTCATCCCGGCGAGCGAACGCGGCCATGTCGGTTACGTACGGGAGGTGCTGCGGGTCACCGACATCGACGTCGACCATGTCAACCGGCTCGGCTGGACCGCCCTGCTGGAGGCGGTGATCCTCGGCGAGGGCGGGCTCGCGCACCAGCAGGTCGTGGAGCTGCTGCTCGCGGCCGGGGCGACGCGGGACCTGCCCGACGGCGACGGGGTGACGCCCCTGGCCCACGCCGAGCGGCGCGGCTTCGCCGAGCTGGCCGCCCTGCTGCGGGACGCCGCGTGACCGGGGACCACGGCCCCCGCGCCGCCCTCCGCGAAGCCCTCCGGACCCCCGGCCCCCGCGCCGCCCTCCGCGCCGCAGGCCGTGGCGACGGCCCCTCGGCCTCCGCCCCCCGCACCGCCCTCCGCCTCCCCGGCCCCCGCGCCGCAGGCCGTGGCGACGGCCCCTCGGCTTTCGCCCCCCGCACCGCCCTCCGCCTCCCCGGCCCCCGCGCCCGTCGCCTCGCCCTCGGGCTCGTCGCCGCCGCCCTGCTCGCCGGGTGCTCGGCCGGCCCGACGGAGGCGGCCCCGGACACCCCGGGCACCCCGGGCCCGTCCGCCGCGGCCGGCACCGTGGCGCCCCCCGATCCCTCCCGCGCCCCCACCGGCCGCACCCCCGACGGCACCCTCCTCGTCGCCGACTTCGGCGGCGACACCGTGACCTTCGTCGACCCCGGCCGGGACGGGTCCGGGAAGGGCGGGGCCCCCATCGCCTCGGTGAAGGTCGGCACCGCGCCCTACGGCCTCGTCGTCGGCGAGGACGGGCGGGCCTGGGTCGCCACCGCCGAGGGTGTCGCGGTCGTCGACACCCGGGAGCGGACCCGGCTCGCGCTCGTCCCGTACGAGACGGAGTCCGGCCCGGTCACCACCGGCGAGTACCGGGGCGGCGGCATGGGCATCGCCCTGGCTCCGGACGGGACCCACGTCTACGTCGGGGTCAACGTGCCCGGCGGCGACGGCGCGGTCGAGGTCATCGACACCGCTACCCGCGAGGTCACCGGCACCGCGCCCGTGGGCATGCGCCCGTTCGACGTGGACGTGTCCCCGGACGGCCGCGAGGTGTACGCCACCGATCACGACTCCTTCGACGTGACGGCGGTGGACTCCGACTCGCTGGAGACCCGGCGCATGGAGGTCGCCCCGTACGGCACGGAGGGCGGGCTCGGCTCCTGGCTGAAGCCGCACTACGCCGTCGTGCGCCCCGAGGACGGCAAGCTGCTGCTGCCGTTCGAGGGGGAGCGGCTCGCGGTCCTCGACCCGCGCACCGGAGAGGTGGCCATCGAGCCGATGACCGCCGACACCCACCAGCACGGCGCGGCCCTCGCCCCCGACGGCACCCTCCTGGTGGTGGGCACCGGCCCGATCGGATCGGACGACGAGGACCCCTCGCTCACCGTCCGGTCCCCCGGCGGCGAGGAGCGGGTCGTCCCGCTGGACGGGCCGCACGAGGACGTGGCGGTGTCGAAGGACGGCCGCACGGCGTACGTGACCGGCGGCTTCACCCGCGACGGGTACTGGAACGGCATCACGGTCGTCGACCTGGCCGACGAGAGCAGCGCGCCGGTCCGTCTGGAGGCAGGCAACCGGCCGCTCGGAATCGCCATCCTCTGAACTGGAGCCGCCCGTTCTTCCCCCGAGGCGGGCGGCTCCTTCGGGTCCCGGGAACCGGTTTCCCGGGACCTAGGATCCATCGGGTGAACCACCCTCACCCGGCCCGGCGGCACACCGCCCGCACCCCTCTGCTGCTGGCCCTCAGCCTGGTCCTCCTCGGCGCGGGCTGCACCGGCGGGGTCGAAGGCACCCCGGGCGCGGTCGGAGTGCGTGACCCGTACTTCCCGGGGCTCGGCAACGGCGGCTACGACGTCACCCACTACGGCCTGGAGCTCGACGTCGGCCCGGCCGGAGACCGGCTGCGCGGCACCGCCACGATCACCGCCCGCGCCACCCAGGACCTGAGCGCCTTCCACCTCGACCTCGCCGGGCTCGACGTGGACGGCGCCACGGTCGAGGGCCGCCCGGCCGCCGTGAACCGGGCGGGCAAGGAGCTGACGCTGCGTCCGGCGGCCGCGGTCGAGGACCGGCTGCGCAAGGGGCGTACGTTCACCGCCGTCGTGCGCTACTCCGGCTCCCCGGAGACGATCACCGACCCGGACGGGTCGAAGGAGGGCTGGCTGCGGACGGCCGACGGCGCGGTCGCGCTGGGCGAACCGGCCGGGTCCATGGCCTGGTTCCCCGGCAACCACCACCCGAGCGACAAGGCCGCGTACGACATCGCGATCACCGTGCCCGAAGGGCTCGCGGGGATCTCCAACGGGGAGCTGGTGTCCCGGCGTACGGAGAACGGGCGCACCGCCTACCGCTGGCGGACCGCCGAACCGATGGCGAGCTATCTGGCGACCGTCGCCGTGGGGCGGTTCGCCACCGAGGAGTCGGTGACCTCCGACGGCATCCGGCTGTTCACCGCCGTGGACCCGGAGTCGGCGGCGGCGAGCGAGGACGTGCTGGCGCGGATTCCGGCGGTGCTGAAGTGGTCGGCGGGGAAGTTCGGCCCGTATCCCTTCGCCTCCGCCGGGGCGATCGTCGAGCGGACGGGCGACTCGGCCTACGCCCTGGAGACCCAGAACCGGCCCGTCTACCCCGGCCCGCCGGACACCGCGCTCCTCGTCCACGAACTGGCCCACCAGTGGTTCGGGAACTCCGTCACCCCCGCGACCTGGCGGGACATGTGGCTGAACGAGGGCTTCGCGACCTACGCGGAGTGGCTCTGGGCCGCCGACCACGAGGACGTACCGGTCGAGGAGAGCTTCGAGGCGGCGTACGAGTCCGACGCGAACTGGGCGTTCCCGCCGGCCGATCCGCCGACCGCCGCCGAGCTGTCCGAGCCGCCGGTCTACGGGCGGGGGGCGATGGCCGTGCACCGCGTCCGGCTCGCCCTGGACGACGACCGGGCGTTCTTCGCCCTGGTGAAGGGGTGGACGAGGGCCCACCGGCACGCCAACGCCTCGACCGAGGACTTCACCGCGTACGTGGAGGAGGAGACGGGGCGGGACCTCACCGGGCTGTGGGACGCCTGGCTGTACGGCAGGAGCCGGCCGCCCGTGGAGGGCTGACCGGCTCCCGTGGTCGCTGATGTGACGCGTTACTTGACGTTGACCCCGGTCCAGGTGGCCGAGACCGCCTTCAGCTCCTCGCTGTCCGCGCCGAACAGGTCGGTCGCCGCCTTCTCGGTGGCGACGCGCGCGCCCGCGTAGTCGGTGGTGGAGGTCATGTAGACGGAGAGGGCCTTGTACCAGATCTGGTACGCCTTCTCCCGGCCGATGCCCGTCAGCGTCGAGCCGTCGGAGGTCGCGGAGTCGTAGTCGACGCCGTTGATCGTCTTCTTTCCGCTGCCCTCGGCGAGCAGGTAGAAGAAGTGGTTGGCGACGCCGGAGGAGTAGTGGACGTCGAGGTCGCCGAGGTTCTCGTCCCAGAAGTCGGCCGAGCTGCCGTCCTTGCTGGGCTTGTCCATGTAGCGCAGCGGGGTGCCGTCGCCGTTGATGTCGATCTTCTCGCCGATGAGGTAGTCCCCGGCGTCCGTGGCGTTGTCGGCGAAGAACTCCACCGAGGCGCCGAGGATGTCGCTGGTCGCCTCGTTGAGGCCGCCGGACTCGCCCGCGTAGTCCAGGTTGGCGGTGGCGGAGGTGAGACCGTGGGTCATCTCGTGGGCCGCGACGTCGATGGAGGTGAGGGCGCTCTTGTTGCCCTCGCCGTCGCCGTACGTCATGCAGAAACAGCTGTCGTCCCAGAAGGCGTTGACGTAGTTCTCGCCGTAGTGGACCCGGGAGTAGGCGGCCTTGCCGTCGCCCGCGATGCCGTCGCGGCCGAGCGCGGTCTTGTAGAAGTCCCAGGTCTTCGCGGCGCCGTAGTGGGCGTCGACGGCGGCGGTCTGCCGGTCCGCGCCGGTGCCGTCGCCCCAGGCGTCGTCGTCGTCCGTGACGAGTTCGCCGGTGCCGGAGGAGCCCTGGTTCAGGTCGTACGTCTTGTGGCCGCCGCGCTCGCCGTCGGTCAGCTCGAAGCCGGCGTCGGTCTTCGTGGTGGTGAGCTCGACCTCGCCGCTGTACTGGCTGGTGCCGGTGCCGGTCTCGATCGCCTCGTAGCTGTGCAGCTTCTCGCCGGTCGAGGCGTCGGTGATGGTGTGGACGCGGCTGGGCGTGCCGTCCTTCTGGACGCCCTTCTTGACGGTCTCCCAGGCGAGGACGGGGTTCTCGCCTCCCGCGTAGATCACCTTGCGGGCGCTCGCCGCGGCCTTCAGCTTCGGCGTCGTCGACGCCACGGCTATCTTCGCGTCGGTCGCCTTGTCGACGCTCTTGATCTTTCCGGCGGCGGTGGCGTGGGTGACGAGGTCGCCGCCGAGGACGGGCAGGCCGTCGTAGGTGCGCTCGTAGCGGGTGTGGACGGTGCCCTGGGCGTCCTTGACGACGTCGCGGGCGATCAGCTTCTCCCGGCCGCCCAGCTTCAGGGTCGTCGCCGCCGAGGAGGCGTCCGCCTGGGCCGACTTGATGGCCGTGGCGCGCTGCGCCGAGGGGTTCACGCCGAGTGCGGCGGCCGTGGAGGGCGTCGCCCCGGTGGTACGGGCGTCGTCGTCGCCGGGCGTGGCGACGGCGGATCCGGCCTGGACACCGGCGACGACCATCGCGGCGACCGCCGCGAGTGCTGCGAGCCGACGGGTGCCGCGGTTGGCGCGGGAGGTGTGGGGGGTGTGGGGGGTGCTGTGGAGGTTCATGTGGGTGTTCTCCGTTGGTCGTCCTGTGGGGGGACTACGAGCGGAGAGCGTGCCACCTGATGAACGAAGTTGACG
This sequence comes from Streptomyces sp. NPDC091287, assembly GCF_044768525.1. Lineage (NCBI taxonomy): Bacteria > Bacillati > Actinomycetota > Actinomycetes > Kitasatosporales > Streptomycetaceae > Streptomyces > Streptomyces sp. NPDC091287. Next base: position 104,894 of record NZ_JBIVUV010000012.1, on the reverse strand, counting down.
GTGTGCCGACAATTGCCTCACAAGTTCTTGACCAGTTCTTGTACGAATGGGGAGCCGTGCTGTCCGGTATTCGGTGAAGTGGTGGATTTCCGCCGTACGGGGCAGGCGGCGTGACGGCCGCTCACACACGCGGGAGCCCCCGGCCGCGAAGGCGGCCGGGGGCTCCGGTGAAGCGGGTGAAGCGGGTGTGCGCTCGGGTCAGAGGTTGACGCCGAAGTCCTGGGCGATGCCGCGCAGGCCGGAGGCGTACCCCTGGCCGACCGCGCGGAACTTCCACTCGGCGCCGTTGCGGTAGAGCTCGCCGAAGACCATGGCGGTCTCGGTGGCGGCGTCCTCGCTCAGGTCGTAGCGGGCGATCTCGGCGCCGCCGGCCTGGTTGAGGATGCGGATGAACGCGTTCCGGACCTGGCCGAAGTTCTGGCTGCGGTTCTCGGCGTCGTAGATGGAGACCGGGAAGACGATCTTGTCCACGTCGGCCGGCAGACCCGCCAGGTTGACGTTGATCTGCTCGTCGTCGCCCTCGCCCTCACCCGTGACGTTGTCACCGGTGTGCACGATGGTCTGGTCCGGCGTCGACTTGTTGTTGAAGAAGACGAAGTGGCCGTCCGAGACGACCTTCCCGCCCGGGTTGACCGCGATCGCCGAGGCGTCGAGGTCGAAGTCGGTGCCGGTGGTGGTGCGGACGTCCCAGCCGAGGCCGACCGTGACGGCGGTAAGGCCCGGTGCCTCCTTGGTGAGCGAGACGTTGCCGCCCTTGGACAGGCTTACTGCCATGGGAAGTCCCTTTCCTCGTCGTGTGCGGGCTTCGTGCCATCACGAAAGCTACCGTCACCCGTCATAACGCAAGCAGCAGACCACGAGGTTCCTGGTCGCTTTACTTTCTTTGCCGAACTTCGTCCCGAAGTGGAGCCGGTCAGGGGACACCGTGCGGCCCGGTGCGCGATCCCGGGCGGACCCGGTGCGCGATCCCGTGGGCAAAAGAAGGTGACGAACAGGGCGCGGGGAAGGGACCATGGGTGTCATGTCCGGGCCCTATGTCATCCGCGGCTCGGTCTCCCTCCCGGAGGCCGAGCTCATGTGGCGTTTCTCGCGGTCCTCCGGTCCCGGCGGCCAGCACGTCAACACCAGCGACTCCCAGGTGGAGCTGCGCTTCGACCTGGCGGCGACCGACGCGTTCCCCGAGGTGTGGAAGGCGCGGGCGCTGGAGCGGCTCGCGAGCAGGCTGGTGGGCGGGGTAATCTCCGTACGGGCCTCCGAGCACCGTTCCCAGTGGCGCAACCGCGAGACGGCCGCCGTCCGGCTCGCCGCACTCCTCGCCGAGGCCACGGCGCCGCCGCCCAAGCCCCGGATCAAGCGGAAGATCCCGCGCGGGATCAACGAGCGCAGGCTGCGGGAGAAGAAGCAGCGCGGCGACACCAAGCGCGGGCGCTCGGGCCGCGACTGGTGACTCCGGGGGCCCTGCGCCGTCAGCCCAACTGGCGGTAGCGGCCCTTGAAGTACGCCAGCGGGTCGCCCTCCGGGCTCGGCAGCACCGCCGTGAGCACCCGGCCGATCACCAGGGTGTGGTCCCCGGCCACCACGCGCTGCTCGGTGCGGCACTCCAGCGTCGCCAGCGCCCCGCCGATCAGCGGCGCGTGCGTGACCTCGCCCCGTACGTACGGGACGTCCTCGAACAGCAGCCGGTCGCTGATCCGGCCCTTCATGGCGAACCGCCCCGCGATGTGCCGCTGGCTCGCGGCCAGGACGGAGACCGCCCACAGCGGCTGCTCGTCCAGCAGGTCGTCCATCCGGGAGCCGTTGCGCAGGCTCACCATCACCAGGGGCGGGTCCAGGGACACGGACATGAAGGCGGTCGCCGTCATGCCCACGTCCTCACCCCGGCCGTCCTCGTCGAGGGGCGGCTCCTGGGCGGTGACCAGCACCACCCCGGCGGCCAGCCGCGCGAGGGCGGCACGGAACTCGTCGTTGCTCACTCCCTCAGCATGGGGGACGGTCTCGGGGCGCGGGGTGGGAGGTTTCGTCTGGAGCACACCCCGACGCTAACCGCGGGGGCCCGACGGTCGCATCGGGCCAGGGGACCAGGCCGGTCCTAGGACTCCGGAAGGGCCGCGTGCGCGGGCGCACGAGCGGTGCGACACATGGGCGCGTACAACGGGAACCGGCCCTTCCGGCTCCCCGCGCGACGGGAGTCGGCCCTTTCGGCTTCGCGCCGAACGGGAGCGGACACCCTGAGTCACCGGCACCCCCCGGTCATCTGTTGTGACTTGAGTCACAGAGTCCATTTTCTGCTGACCCTGTGTACCGGGTGCACAGCTCACTGTGATTCAGTGGCCGTGACACTGCAACAAGTACGTCGATATGAAACCTGGAGTTGCTGTCGAGGTCTCGGGGAGTGCGAGCGATGGAGGCCGAGTCGGAACCGTACGTCCGCCTTGCGACCATGCGGCAGCTGCATCAGGCCGTCGCTGATCTCAATACGGCACGGAGTCTGGCGGACACGCTGCAGACCGTGGCCGACGGAATCGTCGCGGGCCTCGGCTACGAGCTGGGCTGCGTGAACCTGGTCCGGCCGGACGGCGACCTCGTCATCGCCGCCTTCGCGGGCAACGCCGCGGCCGAGGCCCTGATCACCGGGCGCGTCGGCTCCCGCGCCTCCTGGGAACGTCGGCTCTCCATGGGCGAGGCCTGGGACAACCTCCGCTTCATCCCGCACACCGAGGGCTGGGTCCTCCTCGACGACGACGTACCCCAGTGGCACACCGAGGGGCCCGAACCCCGGTTCGAGGACGAGTGGCACCCGCTGGACCGGCTCTACGCCCCGATGTACGCCTCCGCGGGCGGCCGGGACCTCCTCGGGGTCATATCCGTCGACCGGCCGCGCAACGGGCGCCGCCCCGGAGCCTGGGGGCGCGAGGCGCTCCAGATGTACGCCTCCCAGGCCGCCATCGCGATCAGCAACGCCCGCCTGCGGGCCAACATGCAGCGTGCCCTGGTCCGCCTGGAGCGGGAGCAGCAGGCGCTGCGGGCCAGCGAGGAGTCCTTCCGGCAGGCCTTCGAGTACGCGCCCAGCGGCATGGCCATCGCGGAGATGGGCGGCGACCAGCAGGGCAGGCTGCTGCGCACCAACGACGCCCTGTGCCGGCTGCTCGGCCGCCCGGCCTCCGTCATGCGCCGCTACTCCTTCGCCGACCTGGTCCACCCCGAGGACATCGGCACCCTGCTGCGCACCTCCGCCGAGGGCGGCCGGGCCGAGCTGCGGCTGAGCCGCCGGGACGGCACCTATCTGTGGGTCTCGCTGCGCAATTCGGTCGTCGCCGACACCGCCGACGGGCCGCGCTTCCTGCTCACCCATGTCGAGGACATAGAGGAGCGCAAGCGGCACGAGCTGAACCTCGCCCACCGCGCCTCGCACGACGCGCTGACCGGGCTGCCCAACAGCGCCGAGCTGAAATCGCGGCTCAGCGCCCGGATCTGCGAGCGGCCGCACTCCCCGGCCGCGACCGCGATCGAGGCGCTGGACGCGGCGTACGGGGACGTCGAGTCGTCCCTGACCCACGGCTACCAGGCCGACGGCTACGAGGGTGAGGCGGTCCCGGGCGGCGGCCCCTTCGACCACCATGTGCACGCGGTGGCCCCGGACCCGGAGCACGACGACGGGACGAAGGGCCTCGCGGTCCTCTTCTGCGACCTCGACGGCTTCAAGTCCATCAACGACCGCTTCGGGCACCACACCGGTGACGCCGTGCTCATCGAGGTTTCCCGGCGGCTGAGCACCTGTGTGCGGGACGGTGACACCGTCGCCCGGCTCGGGGGTGACGAATTCGTCGTTCTCGCCGACGGCCTCGGGGCGGCGGACGCCGCTGACCTGGCCGTTCGCCTGAGAAATGCCATCATTCCGCCCATAAGGGTCGATGGTCGCGCGGTCCGGGTCGGGGCGAGTTTCGGCATCGGCTGGGCCGAGTGCGGAATGACCGTCGAAGAGGTCCTGCGCTCCGCCGACCAGCGGATGTACGTGGAAAAGCGGTCCCGGTCGAAGGTTCACCGCAGGGCCGGATGACGTTCACGGCCCGTTTCTCCCCCTACCCCGTACCCGTTCCCCGAGGGCCGTCCGGGTCACCGAGCGCAATTCGGGGCCTGCTCCGTTCGAGGTAGGCTCGGCCGGTCGGCGACGGCTGGCGACATGGTGAGGAGTGACCCAGGGATGACGGCCGGAAACAACGGCGCGAGCAAGCCCGAGGACGACGATCCGTTCGGCTATCTGTACGCGGACGGACAGGCGGCAGGCGCCCAGCCGCCCGGCCAGGGCGGCTACGGCTACCCGGGGCCGGTAGCGCAGCCGGGCGTGCCCAGAACGTCCTACAACCAGGTGCGGGCCGTCGGCGAGCGCCAGTACGGCCAGCAGCAGGCGCCGCAGCAGCAGGGCGGGTACGGCTACCCGCCCCAGCAGGGCTACGGCCAGCAGCCCCCGCAGCAGTACAACCGGCCGAACCCGCAGTACGCGGCCCCCGAGACCTACCCGGGCGGCGCGTCCAACGGGCAGCCTCCGGCGCAGGGCGGTCACGGCGGCGGTCCGGGCCGCGGCGGTCCGAACACGAAGGCGCTCCTGATCGCGGCGGTCGCCGTGGTCGCGGTCGTCGTCATCGGCATCGGCGCCGCCCTGCTCACGGGCGACGACGGCGACAAGGACGACAGCAAGGACGAGGCGTCCTCCTCGCAGGGCCCCGCCGGCGAGGTCGAGCAGTCGAAGAAGCCGGAGAAGAAGCCCAAGGAGACGCCGAAGCCGGTCGAGCTGCCGAAGCAGGACGCGGCGACGCTGACGCTGGGCGGCACGGCGGCCCTGGACTCCACGGTCAAGGGCGCCAAGGGCGCGAACGGCAACTACATCAACCTGAACGAGGTCGGCCGGTCGGCCACCTGGACGGTCGATGTTCCCGAGGCCGGCGCGTACACCCTGTACGTGACCTACGGCGTGCCCGGCAAGGACGCGAAGACGACCCTGACGGTCAACGCGCAGGAGCCGCGCTCCATCAACATGAAGAACTTCGCGCAGGCCGCCGAGGGCGATCTGGAGAAGGGCTGGACGAACACGTACGCGTACGTCCAGCTCGACAAGGGTTCCAACACCCTCAAGCTGTCGTGCGAGACAGGCGATCAGTGCGACGCCAATCTCGACCAGCTGGAGCTGAAGTCGGGCCACATCAAGAGCTAGTCACACCGTGCGCGACGACGCCCTGACCGCCTTCGAGGTGGTCAGGGCGTCGGCGTGTGCGGCTCCACCGTGACGCGCGGCAGCAGCTCCGCGTAGGCCGCCGCGTCGAACTCGCCGGCCGTCGGGGCCAGCACGGTCGCCGTCGACAGGGCCACCGCCCGGGCGAGGCGATCCGGCCAGTCGAGGCCCTCGGCCAGGGCGGACAGCAGTCCGGCCACCGCGGAGTCGCCCGCCCCGGTCGGGTTGCCGCGCACGGGGGCGGGCGGGGCGGCCCGCCAGACGCCGTCCGGGGTGAGGGCGAGCACGCCGTCCGGGCCCAGGGACGCGATCACGGAGTGGGCCCCGCGGCGGCGGGCGTCGCGGGCGGCGCGCAGCGGTTCGCGGGAGCCGGTCAGCTGGGCCAGCTCCTCGGCGTTCGGCTTGACCAGGTCGGGGCGGGCGGCGATGCCCCGGCGCAGCGGTTCTCCGCTGGTGTCCAGCAGCACCGGCACGGCGGCGGCGCGGGCGATCCGGACCAGCTCCGCGTAGGCCCCGACATGGATGCCGGGCGGCAGGCTGCCGCAGAGCGCGACGGCGTCGGCTCCGGCGAGCAGCTCCTCGTACGTCCGCAGGAAGGCGGCCCATTCGGCGGGGCTCACCTGCGGTCCGGGTTCGTTGAGCTGGGTGGTGTCGCCGGTCGAGCGGTCGGTGATCGCGAGCGTGCGGCGGGTGTTCCCGGCGACGGGCACGAGGGCGTCGCGCGGCGGGAGCGGGGCGAGCAGGGAGCGCAGGACGTCCCCGGTCGGGCCTCCCGCGAAGCCGGTGACGACGCAGTCGTGGCCCAGCGCGCCGAGGACCCGGGCGACGTTGAGGCCTTTGCCGCCGGGACGTTCGGTGACCTCGCCGACCCGGTGGCTGCGGTGCGGGACGAGCGCTTCGACGGTGTACGTCACGTCGAGCGCGGTGTTCAGAGTGACGGTCAGGATCACCTCTGGTCCCTCCCTCGGTGCATGGCCCCAACGGCGCGCACCCGTCCGCAGCGCGCCCATCCGATGATCATGTCAAAGCGAGGGCGGTCGGCCCAGTCCCGCGGGCCGACCGCCATCGCTTCGTTACGTGCTCGCCGCGCGGGCTACGCGGCCTTCGGCTCGATGATCCACTCGCCCCGGCGCATGACGCCCTTGAGGACGAAGTCCTCGTCGAGGACGACCAGGTCGGCGTCCTTGCCCGCCTCCAGCGAGCCGACCCGGTCGTAGACGCCGAGCAGCCGGGCGGGGTTGGCGGAGATGGACCGGACGACGTCCTCGACGGGGAGGTCGTCGAGGGTGACCGCCCGCCGGAACGCGGTGTCCAGGGTGAGCGTGGAGCCGGCGATCGAGCCGCCCTCCACCAGCCGGGCCACCCCGTCGGTGACCTCGACCGCGAGCGGGCCGAGCTGGTACTCCCCGTCGCCGAAGCCGGCGGCGTCCATCGCGTCGGTGATCAGCGCGACGCGGGCCGCGCCCTTGTGGCGGTAGGCCAGCTCCAGGACGGCCGGGTGCAGATGTGTGCCGTCGTTGATCAGCTCGACGGTGATCCGGTCGTCCTCCAGGAGGGCGGCGATCGGGCCGGGGTCGCGGTGGGCGAGCGGCGGCATCGCGTTGAACAGGTGCGTGGCGACGGTCGCGCCCGCGTCGATGGCCTCGACGGTCTGTTCGTACGTCGCGTCCGTGTGGCCGATCGCGGCGATGACCCCGTGCTCGGCGAGCAGCCGTACGGAGTCGATGCCGCCGGGCAGCTCGGTGGCGAGGGTGAACATCCGGGCGGTGCCGCGCGCGGCGTCCAGCAGCTTGCGGACGTCGGCCGGGTCCGGGTCGCGCAGCAGCTCCTCGCTGTGGGCGCCCTTGCGGCACGGCGAGATGAAGGGGCCCTCGAAGTGGATCCCGGCCAGGTCGCCCTGCTCGACCAGCTCGGACAGGACGCCCGCGCGGCGGGCGAGGAAGTCCATCTCGCCGGTGACCGTGGAGGCGACCATGGTGGTCGTGCCGTGCTCGCGGTGCGTACGGATGCCGGTGAGGACCTCGTCGACGGTGCCGGAGGTGAAGGAGGCCCCGCCGCCGCCGTGGTTGTGCATGTCCACGAAGCCGGGGACCACCCAGTGGCCGCTGAGGTCGATGGTCCGGGCGCCCTCCGGTGCGGAACCGGAGATCCGGGAGCCCTCGACGGTCACCCGGCCGTTCTCGACGGTGCCGGTGGGGAGCACCACCCGGGCGCCGGCGAGAACGGTGCTGTCTGCTGCGCGTCCGGCCATCAGGCGGAAACCTCCGTGGAGAGTAGATCCCAGGCGAGCAGCCCCGCGCCCAGGCATCCGGCGGTGTCCCCGAGGGCCGCCGGGACGATGTGGGGCAGCTTCTGGAACGTGACGCGTTCCTCGACGGCCGCACGCAGTGGTGTGAACAAGGTTTCCCCGGCTTCGGCGAGTCCGCCACCGATGATGAGCGTGCCCGGGTCGAGGAGGGTGAGCGCGGTGACGAGGCCGGCGGCGAGCGCGTCGATCGCGTCCTGCCAGACCCGGACCGCCGCCGGGTCGCCGGACTCGACGGCCTTCGCGCAGTCCGCGGCGTCCGCCCCGGGGTCCCCGGAGGCGGCGGCCCAGGCCCGGGTCACCGCGGCGGCCGAGGCCAGCGTCTCCAGACAGCCGCGCTGGCCGCAGCTGCAGTCGGGGCCGTCCGGGCGGACCACGATGTGGCCGATCTCGCCCGCGTCGCCGTGGGCGCCCGCCTCGATGGCCCCCGCGATGCCGATGGCCCCGGCGATCCCGGTGCCCAGCGGGACGAACAGGAAGCGGTCCGCGCCCCGCCCGGCCCCGATCCGGCCCTCGGCGAGCCCGCCGGTGCGGACGTCGTGGCCGAGGGCGACGGGGACGCCGAGGCGCTCGCCCAGGAGGGCGCGCAGCGGTACGTCGCGCCAGCCCAGGTTCGCGGCGTACACCGCGATGCCCTTCTCGGCGTCGACGATGCCGGGCACGGCGACCCCGGCGGCGACGGCGCTCTCGCCGAGGTGCTCCTCGCCGTGGGCCCGCAGATCCGCCGCGAACGCGAGGATGGTCTCGACGACCGCGTCGGCGCCGCGCTCCCGGCCGGTGGCTCGCCGCGCCTCGTGGAGGAGGGTGCCGTCGGTCCCGACCAGTGCGGCCTTCATTCCGGTGCCGCCCACATCGAGGGCGATGACATGTCTCACGGGAGACAGTTTCGCCCGCCGACCCCCAAAAGGTCTAGTCCACTAGCGTGGTTTGTTGCGCACCCATACAAAATGATGAAGGAGTGAAGGCCGGTCTTTTTCTGCCGGAAAGTCACTAATGGGCAGCGCGGACCGGGGGGAATCGGTCCAAAGGTCTGGACCAAGATACGGGCAGAGGTCCCCGACTGCCAGTGCGCGTACGCCAGTTGTGGCCCCCGAGACCCGCCCGAGGCCCGTATACGTTGCCGAAGCGATACGCCGGTGGTGTAGACCTTCGCGTCGCCAATGGGGGAAAATCGCAGTTCATCCGGACGGTGCCCAGGACAGGGCGGCGCTGCCGCGGCCGAACGGAGGCCGGGGGCCGGCGCCGTGCGCGCCGTCCGTGAGCCAGGTGATCAACGAGGATGGGCGAGGCTGTGCAGCGGCGCTTTTTGGGTCTGACCGCGGTGGTGGCCGCGCTGGGAATGACAGCGACGTTGGCAGGCTGCGGCGGTGACGGCGGCTCGGGCGACGTCACGCTCAAGCTGGTCGCCGCCGACTACGGCACCAGCCCGGAGAACAGCTCCGAGAAGTACTGGAGCGGAGTCGCGGCGGGCTTCGAGAAGGAGCACCCCGGCATCAAGGTCGACGTCACCGTCCTCCACTGGAAGGACATCGACCGCGAGGTCGCCGCGATGGTCAAGGCCGGCAACGCCCCGGACATCGCCCAGATCGGCGCGTACGCGGACTACGCCAAGGCGGGCAAGCTCTACACCGCCGACGAGACGCTCGCGATCCGCACCACGGCGAACTTCCTGCCGAGGCTCGCCGACGCGGGCAAGATCGACGGCACGCTGTACGGCCTGCCCTTCGTCGCCAGCACCCGACTGCTCTTCTACAACGAGAAGCTCTTCGACCAGGCGGGCCTGGACGCCCCCGAGACCTGGGACGACATCCGGAGCGACGCCGCCACGCTCAAGGCGAAGGGCGTCGACTACCCCTTCGCCCTGCCGCTCGGCCAGGAGGAGGCCCAGGCCGAGACCCTGATGTGGCTCCTCAGCGGTGGCGGCGGCTACACGGACGACGTCGGCGCGTACGACATCGACTCGGCCCAGAACGTCGCCACGTTCCGCTGGCTGCGGGACAACCTCGTCGGCGAGGGCCTCACCGGACCGGTCGAGCCGGGCAAGCTGGACCGGGCGAAGGCCTTCGAGGCGTTCGCCGACGGCGAGGTCGGCATGCTCAACGGCCACCCCACCCTGATGGACGAGGCCGAGGCCAAGGGCGTCAAGGTCGGCATGGTGCCGCTGCCCGGCTTCGACGGCCCGACCAAGGGCTCCATGGGCGTGGCCGACTGGATGATGGGCTTCAAGGAGAAAGGCCACCGCCAGGAGATAGGCAAGTTCCTCGACTACGCCTACTCCGACGAGAACGTGCTGGAGTTCGCCGAGAGTTACGACCTGCTCCCGGTGACCGGCAGCGCCTCCGCCGCGATGGAGACCGACAAGAAGCACAAGAAGCTGCGCCCGTTCCTGGCGGCCCTGCCGAACTCGACGCTCATCCCCTACGGCAAGACGTCCTGGGCCACGGTCAGCGACGGGATCAAGCAGAAGATCGGCAGTGCGGTCGCACCGGGCAGCAACCCCGAGAGCATCCTCGGCGGGCTCGCCGCCGAGGCGTCACAGGCGGAGGCCGCCGAGTAGCAGCCGCGGGCGTGGTGTCGGGGGTGGGCGTTAGGTTGGTTGATATGACCGCCCCCGACCACGAGCACCGCGCCCCCCGGGCCGAACCCGCCCCCGACTCCGACGGACTGTCCGTACGGGACCGGGCGCTGCTGGCCCTGGAGCGGCGGCCCTGGCCGGGGCCCGGGGCGAAGGAGCGGGCGATCCGCGAGGAGCTCGGGATCTCGCCGGTCCGCTACTACCAGCTGCTGAACGCGCTGATCGACGACGCGCGGGCGCTGCGCGAGGACCCGGTCACGGTGAACCGGCTGCGGCGCGTGCGCGACGCGAAGCGCGGGCGGCGCTGAGCGCGGGCGGCGCTGAGCGCGGGCGGCGCTGAGCGCGGGCTGGTCGGGGGCTCCGCCCCCGGGCCCCCGCTCCTCAATCGCCGGAGGGGCTTGATTTCCCCCCGGGGCGCTCGAATCTCCCCGGAGGCGCTTGAATTCCCCTTACGGGGCGCAGCCCAGCACCAGGTCCACCGCCCGGTCCAGGCAGGCCCGTTCGTGGTCGGTCAGATACGGGTTCGCCCGCTGGCGGGCGCGGGCGAGGGACAGATCCCCAGCCGACGCGCCGCCGTCGTCGGAGAGTTCCGCCAGGAGCGCCGTCAGCAGGGGCCGGACGTCCGCCCCGGCCGGGAACTCCGGGTCGAGCGCGACCCGGGCCAGGGTCAGCGCCGACATCGCCCGGTCGAGACCGGGCGGACCCTCCGCCGCGGTGGACCAGTCGATCACCACCGCGCCCCCCTCCGTCAGCAGCACGTTCTCCGGATGCAGATCCAGATGGAGCACGCAGTCCTCCGGGTCGGCCGAGACCCGGGGCGGTATGGCGTGGAGCTCGCGCAGCAGCCGGGCGAGCAGCGCGCCCGCCTCGGCGGCCCCCAGCCGCCCCGCCAGCAGGGCCTCGGCCAGGGTCGGGCCGGTCAGCCGCTGGAGCACCAGGTCCGTGGGGCGGGCCCCTTCGGCGGGCGGACCGATGCGCGGCACCGGGAAGCCGAAGGCGCCGACGTAACTCATCACGGCCAGCTCCTCCGTGATGTCGGTGCGGTCCCGGTAACGGCGAAGGACCCAGGAGCCGTCGAGTGCGTACACGTCGGCGGTGCGTCCCGAGCCCAGAAGTTGCCCTGTGTGCATGAGGCCGAACCTACCCGGGCGCCCCGCCGAAAGGGAGTCGCGTTCCGGCTTCGCCCGGCCGGGCCTCCGAAACGGCTCCGTACCCGGCCCGCGCGGTGGGCCGAAGCACGTGCCGCGCGGCCCCATAACGCGGAGGGAGGGGGGTGAACGGGATCTCCTGCGCCGGGTGTCGCCGCCGCTACGGTTTCGGCAATTCCCTGGTCCGGACCAACCCCCACCGGACCCGGACACCCCCAGAACCAAGGAGAGTGACGTGGAGAGAACCACGCTCCGCAGACGCGCCCTCGCCGCCGGCACCGCCACGGTGGCCGTGGGTGCGCTCGCCCTCGCCGGGCTGACCGGCGTGGCGTCCGCCGACCCCGCGGCCACCGCCGCCCCGCCGGTCTCCGCCGACAGCCTGTCACCCGGCATGCTGGCCGCCCTGGAGCGCGACCTCGGCCTCGACGCTGACGACGCCCGCAGCCGGATAGCCAACGAGTACCGCGCCGCCGCCGTCGCCGCCGGACTGGAGAAGTCCCTCGGCGCCAGCTTCGCCGGAGCCCGGGTCAGCGGTGCGAAGGCGACCCTGACCGTCGCCACCACCGACGCCTCCGAGGCCGCCCGGATCACCGACGCCGGAGCGCGGGCCGAGGTCGTCGGCCACAGCCTGGACCGGCTCGAAGGCGTCAAGAAGACCCTCGACAGGGCCGCGCTGAACAAGGCGCCCAAGAACGTGCCCGTCTGGTACGTCGACGTCGAGGCCAACCGGGTCGTCGTCAACGCCGCCGGCACCGCCGCCGGACAGGCGTTCCTCAAGGCCGCCGGGGTCGACAGCGGCCTCGTCACTGTCGCCAGGTCCGCCGAACAGCCCCGCGCCCTCGCCGACATCCGGGGTGGCGACGCGTACTACATGAACGGCTCCGGCCGCTGTTCCGTCGGCTTCTCGGTGACGCGCGGCACCCAGAACGGCTTCGCCACCGCCGGCCACTGCGGGCGGGTCGGCACGACCACCAACGGCGTCAACCAGCAGGCCCAGGGCTCCTTCCAGGGCTCGACCTTCCCGGGCCGGGACATGGCCTGGGTCGCCACCAACGCCAACTGGACGCCGCGTCCGCTGGTGAACGGCTACGGGCGGGGCGACGTGACCGTCGCCGGCTCCACCGCCTCCGTCGTCGGCGCCTCGGTCTGCCGCTCCGGCTCCACCACGGGCTGGCACTGCGGCACCATCCAGCAGCTGAACACCAGCGTCACCTACCCGGAGGGCACCATCTCCGGGGTCACCCGCACCAGCGTCTGCGCCGAACCGGGCGACTCCGGCGGCTCGTACATCTCCGGCAGCCAGGCGCAGGGCGTCACCTCCGGCGGCTCGGGCAACTGCTCCTCCGGCGGTACGACGTACTTCCAGCCCATCAACCCGCTGCTCCAGACGTACGGGCTGACCCTGGTCACCAGCGGCGGCGGTACGCCGACGGACCCGCCCACCACCCCGCCCACCGACCCGCCCGGCGGCACCTGGGCGGCCGGCACCGCGTACGCCGCCGGAGCCACGGTGACGTACGGCGGAGCCACCTACCGCTGCCTCCAGGCGCACACGGCCCAGCCCGGCTGGAACCCCGCCGACGTGCCCGCGCTCTGGCAGCGGGTCTGACCACCCCGGTCCCGGGTCCGACCGCCCCGGGACCGGTCCGGCACCACCGAACCTCCTGAACCTCCCGCCTCCCGCCTCCCCGCGTCGAGGACCCCCGAGGACTCCGAGGAAACCGTCATGACCCCACAAATGGACAACACAACCCCCCATGAGCCCAACGCGTCCGACGAGGCGTCGGGGGACCGGCGGCGGATCAGCCGCAAAGGTCTCCTGAAGGCCGCGTTCGTCGCGAGCGCCGCGCCCCTGCTCGCCGGAGGGGGCGTCGCGCTCGCCCGGGACGCCGCCTCGTCCGGGAACGGGCCGCTGGCCCCGACCCCGGAGTGCGACGACGGCGACGACACGACGCCTCCGCAGATGGAGGGGCCGTACTTCAAGCCCAACTCGCCGCGCCGCACCAGCCTGGTGACCCCGAGCACCCCCGGCGTACCGCTCACCGTGAGCGGCTACGTCTTCGGCCGGGCCTGCCGTCCCATCTCCGGGGCGCTGCTCGACTTCTGGCAGGCCGACACCAACGGCTCCTACGACATGGCCCAGTTCGCCTTCCGGGGGCATCAGTTCACCGGCCCGGACGGGTCGTTCAGCCTCACCACCATCGTGGCGGGTCTCTATCCGGGCCGTACCCGGCACATCCATGTGAAGGCGCAGGCGCCCGGCGGCCGCATCCTCACCACCCAGCTGTACTTCCCGAACGAGCCGCGCAACAACACCGACGCGCTGTTCGACCCCGAGCTGCTGATGAACGTCCGCAACGTCGGGAACGGGCGCCAGGGCACCTTCGACTTCGTGCTGGACGTCGCCCAGACGCCCAACCCGACCGATCCGCCCACCGAGCCGGGGTCCACCACCTGGGCCACCGGCACCTCCTACCGCGCGGGTGACCGCGTGACGTACGGCGGGGTCGCCTACCGCTGTCTGCAGGCGCACCAGGCCCATGCGGGCTGGGAGCCGCCGAACGTCCCCGCGTTGTGGGAACGCGGGTAGACGAGGAAACAGCGAGCGCACCACCGCCCGCGCCCCGTTCACGCCGTCCGGCGCGTGAACGGGGCGCTTCTCGCGTTCCCCCGCGAGGACCGGCCCCGGGTCCGGAAAAGTTTTCGCGGATCGTCCGAAACATTTTCCCGCCCCCGCCGCGTCGTACAGGGGGAAGGGCGGAACGGACGGACGGACGGGGGAGGGTATGAGGGCGTCGCGTACCGAGGAGTTCAAGGTGTTCGCGGCCGCCCGGGCCGGCCATCTGTTCCGCTCGGCCTCCCTGCTCACCAGCGGCGATGTGCACCTCGCCGAGGACCTGGTGCAGGAGACGCTGAGCCGGATGTACGTGCTGTGGGGCCGCGCCCGCCGGATCGACAACCCGGCGGCGTACGCCCAGACCGTGCTCGTACGGACCTTCCTGACCCACCGGCGACGCCGCTCCGCGAGCGAACGCCCGCTGGCCGAACTGCCCGAGGGCGCTCCGGCCGACCCCGACGACCCGGCGCTGCGGATGACGCTGCTCCGGGCCCTGGCCCAACTGGCCCCCAAGGACCGGGCGGTCGTGGTGCTGCGGTACTGGGAGGACCGGAGCATCGAGGAGACCGCCGCCGCCCTCCAGGTCAGCCCCGCCGCCGTACGGACCCGCTGTGTGCGGGCCCTCGGGCGGCTGCGTGAACTGCTGGGCGGCAGCATCGCGGAGTTCGTCGCCCGCTGACCTCCCGCGGCCTCCGGCTGCCTGCCCAACCGGCCCCGTGGGCCGTCAACTGTCGAGCATCCAGAACGAGAAGTGGTGGTTCCCCATGCCCAGCGAAGACGAGCGGCCGTTCGAGGACGGCCTCGGTACGGAAATCCGCCGTGCCGGAGAGACCTTCGAGCTGTCCGGCCGCGCTGCCCTGGTCGACGCCGCGCTGGAACACGGCCGGCGCACTGTACGCCGCCGTCGTGCCGCCGCCGTGGCGGGCAGCGTGCTGACCCTGGCCCTCGTCGGCGGCGGGGTCACGTTCGCCACCGGGCAGCTGGGCGCTTCCGGCGACGGGGCGAACGTCGCGAGCAGTGGCCCGGTCGCGCAGACGGCCACCCCCACGGACGCTGCCACGGACACCGCCACACCCACGCCGACGGCCGCGCCCACGGACGCCGCGACGGCCACACCGTCGGACGCGCCCCCGACCCCGGACGCGCCGGCGCCCACCGCCACGGAGGCCGCGCGCACCGTAGAGCCCTCGCCGGGCCCGCCGTCGCGCGGAACGCACGACGCCGGGGAGCCGGCGCCGCCGCTCGACTACACAGCTCTGATGCCCACCTTCCGTGCCCTGCTGCCCGACGGCCTCTTGGTGGGGGAGGAGACGGACAGCGGGGGCGAGTTCGCGTCGGTCGTCGTCGACGACGGCAAGGGCCGGTCCCTCGTGCAGATCAATGTGCAGGCCGACATGCGGGACGTCGCCGACGATCTGTACCGCGAGGCGACCACCCTGCCGGACGGCACCCTGCTCGCTACCTCGAAGAAGCCCGGCGAGAAGGGCGGCCAGGGAGTGGTCATGTGGACGGCCGACACGATGCGCCCCGACGGTATGCGGGTCGTCGTCTCGGCCTTCAACTCCGGCGAGCAGTCCAGCCCCGCCACCCGGCCCGCGCCCGCCCTCACGATGGACCAGCTCACCGCCCTGGCCCTCAGCCCGGAATGGCCGAGGCTCCAGCAGCGCTAGGGCGTGTTTCGAAAGTCCCGCCTGCTCGGCGACGCCTGGCACTTCCCCAAGCTCTCGGCTTCGCTCGAGCAGGGGAGACCCCATCCCTCGCCGCGTTGTCGGGATCACCTCGATACATCCAGTATCGGGGCGACCCTCCGCCTTGCGATCGCACGCACCAGACGCCGCCGAGCCCGCCCTCCGGGCGGACGGCGCTACTTTCGAAACACGCCCTAGGGCCTGTCCGGCGGATCATGACCGGGTCCGCGACGCGTGGCACGCCCAGTCACGCCACGGCGTCATTTGGCGTCCGCGTACCGCTCCACCACCGCCGTCGTGAAGGGGAACCGCACCGGCGTCTCCCCGAAGGCGGTCCGCCCGGCCAGCTCGCCCGCCGCGCGGATCGCCTCGGCGACGGCGGCACTCTCCCCGGCGGGGCAGTGCACGATCACCTCGTCGTGCTGGAAGAACACCAACCGCGCCCGCAGCCCCTGCTCGAAGAGCGTCCGGCGCAGCGCGGCCAGCAGCAGCAGCGCCCAGTCGGCCGCGCTGCCCTGCACCACGAAATTACGGGTGAAGCGCCCCCGGGCCCGCGCCGGACCGCCGTCCGGCGCGGCCCCGGAGCCCTCGGGTCCCTCCTGGGGGAGGCCCGCCTCCTCGTCCTGCCCCGCCAGCGCGACCGGCGGGCTGGTCCGGCCCAGCCAGGTCCGCACCACCCGCCCCTCCTCGCCCGCCCGCGCCGCGTCGTCGACATAGGCGACGGCGAGCGGGAAGCGGCGGCGCAGGGCGGCCAGGTTCTTCAGCCCGTCCCCGGACGTCTGGCCGTAGATCGCCCCGAGCAGCGCCAGCTTGGCGTGGTCGCGGTCGCCGGAGAACGCCCGGTCGGACAGGGCCTTGTAGAGGTCGCCGTCATGACCGGCCACCTCCATCAGGCCCCGGTCGCGGGAGATCGCCGCCAGCACCCGGGGCTCCATCTGGTCGGCGTCCGCGACGACGAGCCGCCATCCCTCGTCGGCGACGACGGCCTGCCGTATCACCTTGGGGATCTGGAGGGCTCCGCCGCCGTTGGTCGTCCAGCGGCCGCTGACCGTGCCGCCCGGCTGGTACTCCGGGCGGAAGCGGCCCTCGCGCACCCAGTCCTGGAGCCAGGACCAGCCGTGCGCCGTCCAGATCCGGTACAGCTTCTTGTACGCGATCAGCGGCTCGACCGCCGGATGGTCCAGCTCCTCCAGCTCCCACCGACGGGTCGACTTCACCGGGATCCCCGCCTGCGCGAACGCCTTCACCACATCGGCCGGCAGGTCGGGGCGGACCCTTCGGCCGAACGCCGCCGACACCTCGTCCGCCAGCTCGGCGAGCCTGCGGGGCTCGCCGCCGCCCGCGTACCGCTCGCCCAGCAGCCCGTTCAGCAGCTCCCGGTGGACGTCGGCGCGCCAGGGCAGCCCGGCCCGGTGCATCTCGGCGGCCACGAGCATCCCCGCCGACTCCGACGCGGTGAGCAGGCGCATCCGCTCCGGGTGTTCCGCCGCGTCGTGTCGGCGCACCTGGTCCGCGTAGACCCGGAGGAGCCCCTCGAACGGCACCCCGGGGCCCGAGGGCGGCTCGAAGAGGGAGGACTGCGCGCCCGGTTCGGCGGACCGGGCGGGCGGGTCCGGCGGCACCGGCGCGTTGTCGAGCCGGGCCAGCGCGGCGGCGGCGGAACGGGGCTCGCCGAGCCGCCCGGCGTGCCCGAGCAGCAGCAGCTCGGCGCACTCGATGTCGTAGCACCGCTCGACCCGGACCCCGGCGGCCAGCAGCCGGGGGTAGATCTCGGCGGTCGACCGCCACACCCAGCGCACCACGTCGGGCCGGGAGCGGACCGCCTCGACGAGGTCGGGCTCGGCGAGGACCGGCCCGGCGGGCATGCCGTCCCGGGCCAGCGGCGCGAGCAGCGCCCCGCCCCCGTCCGCAGCCGCCACCGCCCACCGTTCGGTCATGGGTGCGAGTCTGGCACCCGCCACTGACAGTGCCCCGGAGGCGGGGCGCCGAGCCGCCCGTGGGCCGGGACGGCTCCCGCTTCCGTTGCTTTCGTAAAAGGGGCGTGCGGGCGGTGCGGGCGGTGCGCCTACCCTTGGCCGGATGGAATCGGTGATCGACCGGGCGTGCGCGGCGGCCCTCTACGTGGAGGGTGACGCCGCCCTCGACACCGGGGCCTCCCTGCTCGCCGCCGCCCCGGAGGCGGACGCGGAGGCGCACAGGCGCGGCGAGGAGTTCGTGCGCCGGGCGTGGGACCGGGGCTGGCACCCGGCCGACCTGGTCCGGTTCGTCCGCCACGAGCTGGACGAGCGGCGGGCGGCGCTGGCCGCGACCCTGATCGCCGCCGAGACCGCCCGGTACGCGGAGCTTCCGCCCCGCTGGCGGCAGCAGCTCGCCGAACTGCCCGCCCCCGTACCGCGCAACCGCCCCGACCGGTTCCGTTACGCCGGTGACCTGCTGGAGCTGTACCGGCTGCTGCTGCGGCTGCCCGCCATCGAGCCCGTGGGGGCCCCGCCCGGCGCCGCCGCCGATCACCTGCACCGGCCGCCCGCCGCCGACGAGCCCCGCATGCTCACCCGGATCCGGGCGCTGCTGGCGAAGGCGGAGGCGACCGGCTTCCCGGAGGAGGCCGAGGCGCTGACCACCAAGGCGCAGGAGCTGATGGCCCGGCACAGCATCGACGAGGCCCTCCTCGCCGCCCGGACGCGGAGCCGCGAGACGCCGGGCGCCTGCCGGATCGGGGTGGAGCCCCCGTACGAGAGCGCCAAGGCGATCCTGCTGGACGCCGTCGCCTCCGCGAACCGCTGCCGGGCCGTGTGGAACGACGATCTCCGTTTCACCACGGTCGTCGGCTTCGAGCCGGACCTGGAGGCCGTCGAGCTGTTGTTCACCTCGCTGCTCGTCCAGGGGACGGCCGCGATGACCCGGGCGGAGGCCGGGCAGCGCGCCGGGGGACGCAAGCGGACCAAGACCTTCCGGCAGGCGTTCTGGATGGGGTACGCCCAGCGGCTCGGCCGCCGGCTCGCCGACGGCGCCGAGCGGGTCACCGCGGCGGCGGACGGCGCCGACGCGGTCCCGGCCGGCGAGCTGCTGCCGGTGCTGGCCGCCCGGGACGTCGCGGTCACCGAAACCGCCGGGCGGATGTTCCCGAGGACCACGACATCCCGGGTCCGCGGCGTCACCGACCTGGACGGCTGGACGCACGGCACCGAGGCGGCCGACCGGGCCCACACGGGCGGTGCACCCCGAGGACCCGACGGCGAAATCATGGCGTAAGTCGGGCTTGTCCCGGATTGCGGCTAGGCTCGGCCCATGAGCTGGCTCCGGGCGCTGAAGGAGACCGCCCGCTCGGGGCTGGAGATCGAGCGGCAGAGGCTGGAACCCCTCATCGCCTTTCGCGGTGCGGCCGGCCTCGCCCTCGTCGTCGGGGTCAGCCTCGTGCTGTTCGGGCCGGAGATCGCGGCGAGCTCCGCGTTCGGCGCGTTCCAGGCGGCCATCGCGACCTTCCAGCGCAGCTGGCGGCCCCGCCCCGTCCTCGCCCTCGTCTCCGGTGTGAGCCTCGCCGTCTCGACGTTCGTCGGCTACGTCAGCGGCGCGCACGTCGTGCTGTTCCTGTGCCTCCTCGGCGCCTGGACCTTCCTCGCCGGACTGGCCTGGGCGGCGGGCCCCACGGGCGGCATCATCGCCGCGTCCAACGTCGCGATCATGCTGGTGACGATCACCCTGCCCACCTCGGTCGTGGACGCCGCCGCCCACGCGGGGATGATCGCCTTCGGCGGCTTCGTGCAGGCGGCCCTCATCGTCCTCTTCCCGGTCCGCAGATGGGGTGCCCAGCGCGACGCGCTCGCCGACGCCCTGGCCGCCGAGGCCGACTACGCCCGCCGCCTGCGGCTCGACCCGGTCGCCCCCTTCGACCCGCTGCCCCTGATGACCGCCCGCAGCGCCGCCGCCGTCACCCCGCGGGAGGCCCGCCGCCGCCCCGCCGAACTGCACGGGGCCCGGGGGGTCGCCGAGCGGCTGCGCCCGGTGCTCGCCTCGCTCGCCGACCCGGCGATGGGGGTGCCCGGCGACGGTCTTGAGCGGCTCTGGGTGAACGAGCTGCTGGGCGCGGCCGGATCGGTCCTGGACGCCGCCGCGCGGGCCGTCCGGCACGGCGAACCCGTCCATCTCTCCGCCACCGACCTGGGCGTCCTGAAGACCCCCGACAACGACGTGATCCTCGTCGGCCCCGCCCGCCGCGCCGCCGACCGGCTCGCGGCCCTGCTCGACGACGTCCTGGAGATCGCCGAGGGCACCGGGACCGACAGCGGCGTCCCCACCGACCTCGCCCCGGACACCCGGCACCGGCCCACGCTGCTGAAGCTGGTCCCGGTGGTGCTGGCCGCGATGCGCCGCGAGCTGCACCACAACTCGCCGATCCTGCGCCACGCCATCCGGGTCGCGGTGGTCGCCGTCTCCGGGTACTTCGTCGGCGAGGCCGTGCCGCTCGGCCACGGCTACTGGGCCCCGATGACCGCCGTCATGGTGATGCGGCCCGACTTCTCCCAGACGTACGCCCGCGCGGCGGGACGCTTCGGCGGCACCCTGGTCGGCGTCGGGCTCGCCACCGCCGTCGTGCAGACCACCAGTCCCGACGCCCGGCTCTCCGCGCTCCTCGCGGTGATCTGCGCCTGGCTGATGTACCTGCTGATGCGCACCGGCTACGCGGTCGGCCAGGTCTGCGTCGCCGCGTACGTCGTCTTCCTGCTCGGCCTGGCCGGCGACGACTGGTCCCAGACCGTCACCGAGCGCATCGTCCTGACGCTCGTCGGCGGACTGCTCGCGATGATCTCGTACGCCGTCTACCCGGCCTGGGAGACCCCGCGGCTGCGCAACCGGCTGGCCGAGTGGCTGGTGGCGGACGGGCGGTACGCGGCCACGGTCGTCGACCGGTACGCGGACCCCGCCTCCCGGGACGCCGAGGACGTCCGGGACGCCCTGATCGCCACCCGGGAGGCGCGTGTGGCGTGGCAGGAGGCGCTGGCGACCGCCCAGCACGAACCCGTACGCCACCGGGGCATCTCCCGGGCCGCCGCGACCGACGCCCAGCACGCGCTGGCCCAGTTGGGCCGGTCCGCGATGGTCCTGGAGGCCCATCTGCCGGCCCGGTCGGCCGACCCGGTGCCCGGCGCCGCCCAGCTGGCCGAGGCGTTGCGCGGGGCCACCGAGAAGGGCGCCAAGGCGGTACGGGAGCGGCGGCTGCCCGACTGGCAGCCGGTGGTGGACGCGGTGGCCCACTGGGACATGCCCACCCCGACGGACGACGGCACGACGCCGCTCGGCGACCCGGTCGTGCGCCGGGGCGCGGCGCTGCTCCTGGACGCGCTGGAGGAGTTCACCCGGGCCCTGGACGAGCGGGGCGGCTCCACCCGGGTCAGCAGCACGCTGGCCGAGGGCTGAGCGGCCCCGGGCGGGCGTCGGGGCGCGGCGGGCGTCAGGGGGCGGGGACCTCGGGCAGGTCCCCGAGGTCGGGCAGCGAGGGCATGCCGCTCGGCAGCTTGCCCGGGTCGGCCTTGGCGAGGGTGTCCTTGACGCCGCCGTCCCACGAGAGGACCAGCTTCGTGCCGTCCACGGAGTCGATCGCGCCCATCGTGCGGTCGGTGGAGCCGCCGGTGCACTTCAGCGCCAGCATCGGTTCGCCGCCCATGTCCTTCACATCGCCCTGGCACACGGACTGATCGGCGACCAGGGCGACCTTGCGGGCGGTGATGGACACGGTGACGTTCTTCGCGTCCGTCAGCCCCACCCAGGTGCCCTCCAGCGCCGCGGCGTCCACGGCGCCGCTGCCGGCGGACTCCTCGGAACCGTTGCCGCCGCCGCTCCCGGGCGTCGCGCTCGCCGCGGAATCCGCGCCGGAATCCTTGCTCGCGCCGTCGCCGCCGCATGCGGTCAGCGCCAGTGAGGCGGCCAGAGCGGCGACCGCGACGGCACCGGTGCGTAGAGATCTGGTCACGTGGAGTTCCCCCTTGCTGTTTTCCGGTCGAAAGACCGCGCCACGTTACCAAGGTCCGCGACGATCAACTCCCTTGAACGGGAGCGAAATAGGCGTGCCGTTCGTCTCTCTTCCCGGAGGGCGCGACCGGGGCGGAAAAGCCTGTAATCAAAGGAACACCCGGCGTGCACGTGCATCTGCTCATGCATTGGCATATGAACAGAGCTATGATCCGAGCTAGTTGACACTTGCACCTTGCAACTCGGGGAGCGTCCTGTGCACCACGTGTACAACGGCATGGCGGCCACAGAGCTTCGCGGAGTCGTCTGGCAGAAGAGCAGGCACAGCAACTCCCAGGGATCCTGCGTGGAGTTCGCGCGGCTGCCCGGAGGGAATGTGGCGATGCGGAACTCCCGTCACCCCGACGGGCCCGCCCTCGTCTATACGCCCGCGGAGATAGAGGCGCTGCTGCTCGGCGTCAAGGACGGCGAGTTCGACCACCTCGCCGCCGGCGCCTGACGCGCGGTCCGGCCCATGACGGGCCGGACCGGGGCACTCACGAACCCGGCTTCGGGCTCTCCTGGAGCCGGAAAAGGGCCCAGACGACCTTGCCGTACAGCGGGCCCGAAGGCAGTTCTCCGAGCTGTACGGGAGAGGGGTGCCAGCCCCAGCTGTCGCTGACGCATTCCACCAGGAACAGTCCGCGGCCGGATTCGGCCGAATCCGCCGCCTCGCCCGCCACCGGGCTCTCCCGGCTGGGGTCGCGCACGGCGCACACCAGTCGCGAGGTCCAGCGCATCAGATGCAGTCGCACCGGCGGGTCCGTCAATTCCCGGGGCGGATCGCCGGGCAGCGCGTGGCGCAGGGCGTTGGTGACGAGTTCGGACACCACCAGGGCGACATCGTCGAAACGGTCGCCCAGCTCCCATCGCTCCAGCGTCGACCGGGTGAACTTCCGTGCCCCGCCGACCGCTTCGTAGCGTGCGGGCAGAGCGCAGGACGCCGATCCGGCAACCCCTGAGGGGTCGGTGGGGGGAAGCCCCTGCCGTAACGGCTCGAGCATCGTCGATCCATTCGTCCCCATACGAGGCACTCCCGGGATTCGCGGCTGTAGCGGCACTGCCTGTAGCGGTACTGCGGGGGGTACAGCGGCACAACACGAGCACGCAGGTGCGCGAGGACCATGGTTCCGAATGCGCAGAGCAGATGCAAGGGCAGATGCACGTGCACGCGCCGGACCTGCCCGATACCGTGGTGGTTCTGGGGTATTTCTTCCCGGGGTCAGTTTCGGAGCTTTCTGGACGTCTTCCCATTTCCGTAATCGAATGAGTACGGGCTGAAGCGTTTTGGTGGCAGAATCCGGCTCTTGGGGTTGGGGGGCTCCGGATGCCAGGTAGGCGATGGGGAGGGTCGGACCAGTGTCGGCAGGCGAGTCGAGTGGATCGGTGGTGCGGCGCATCCTCCTGGGCTCTCAGCTCAGGAGACTGCGGGAGTCGCGCGGAATCACCCGTGAGGCGGCCGGCTACTCGATCCGGGCCTCCGAATCGAAGATCAGCCGCATGGAGTTGGGACGGGTGAGCTTCAAGGCCAGGGACGTCGAGGACCTGCTCACGCTCTACGGGGTCGCGGACGAGGCGGAGCGCGACTCCCTCCTCGGGCTGGCCCGTGAGGCCAACGTGGCGGGCTGGTGGCACAGTTACGGAGACGTGCTGCCCGGCTGGTTCCAGACGTACATCGGTCTGGAGGGTGCTGCCTCCCTGATCCGTATCTATGAAGTGCAGTTCGTGCACGGGCTGTTGCAGACCGAGGCGTATGCCCACGCCGTCGTCTCGCGCGGGATGCGCGGAGCCTCGCCCGCCGAGGTCGACCGCCGGGTGGCCCTGCGGCTGGCGCGCCAGAAGGCCCTCGTCTCGGAGCGCGCCCCGACGTTCCACGCCGTTCTCGACGAGGCCGCGCTGCGCCGCCCGTACGGCGAACGCGACGTCATGCGTGCCCAATTGCGGCATCTGATCGATATGTCGGAGCAGCCGAACATCACGCTCCAGGTCATGCCCTTCAGTCACGGCGGTCATGCCGGCGAGAGCGGATCGTTCACGATGCTGCGATTCCCGGAATCCGACCTGTCGGACATTGTCTATTTGGAGCAGCTGACGAGCGCGCTCTATCTGGACAAGCCCGAGGAAGTCGCGCAGTACGAAAAGGCCATGGCGGGTCTCGCCCAGGACAGCCCCACACCGGAAGACAGCCGGGATCTTCTGCGCGGTCTACTCCAACTGGCGTAATTTCTCAGTACGATGACGTCGCATCAGGAGTCTGCGAACGCCTGCAGTAAGGGATTGCATGTCCTTCTTCCATGAACTGGCCCACCAGTACATCGACGGCGAGTGGCTGACCGGCAGCGGCTCGTGGGACATCATCGATTTCAATCCCTACAACGGTGAGAAACTCGCCGCCGTCACCGTGGCCACCGCGCTGGAGGTCGACCGGGCCTACCGGGCCGCCGAGCGGGCCCAGCGGGAATGGGCCGCCGTCAATCCCTACGAGCGTCGCGCCGTCCTCGAACGCGCGCTCCGCGTCACCGGTGAACGCGCGGAGGAGATCGTCGAGGCGATCATCGACGAACTGGGTGGCACCCGGCTGCGGGCCCAGTACGAGGTCCGGGGTGCGACCGAGTTCCTGCGCGAGGCGATCCGCCAGGCGCTGCGGCCCACCGGGCGGCTGCTGCCCGCCGTGGGGGACGGCCGGGAGAACCGGCTCTACCGGCTGCCCGTCGGCGTCGTCGGCGTCATCAGCGCCTTCAACTTCCCTTTCCTGGTGACGATGAAGTCCGTCGCCCCCGCCCTGGCGCTCGGCAACGCGGTCGTCGTGAAACCCCATCAGAACGCGCCCGTCGTGGGCGGCGGTCTGATAGCGAGGATCTTCGAGGACGCCGGGCTGCCGGCCGGGCTGCTCAACGTGGTGATCACCGACAGCGCGGAGATCGGCGACGCGTTCATCGAGCACCCCGTGCCCAAGGTGATCTCGTTCACCGGATCGGACCGGGTCGGCCGGCACATCGCGGCCACCGCGGCGGGCGGCTTCAAGCGGACCATCCTCGAACTGAGCGGGAACAGCGCCCTGGTGGTGCTGGAGGACGCCGACGTCGACTACGCGGTCCGGGCGGCCGTCTTCAGCCGCTTCCTGTACCAGGGGCAGGTCAGCATGGCGGCCAACCGGATCCTGGTGGACCGGTCGGTGGCGGCGGAGTTCACCGAACGGTTCACCGCCGAGGTGGCCGCCCTGAAGACCGGGGACCCGAGGGACCCGGAGACCCGGATCGGACCGGTCATCAACGCCTTCCAGGCCGACGCGTTGGACGCCCTGGTGGACCGGGCGGTCGCGGACGGCGCGACGGCGCTCGTGCGCGGCCGGACCGTCGGCAACGTCGTCGGCCCGACCCTCCTGACCGGCCTCGCGGAGGACTCCCCGCTGCTTCAGCAGGAGATCCTCGGCCCGGTGGCCCTGCTGATGACGTTCGACGGCGAGGAGGAGGCCGTGCGGATCGTCAACGAGAGCCCGTACGGGCTCAGCGGCGCGGTGCACACCCGGGACGCGGAGCGCGGGGTGAAGTTCGCGCAGCGGATCGCCAGCGGGATGTTCCACGTCAACGACTCCACCGTGCAGGACGATCCGCTGGTCGCGTTCGGCGGCGAGAAGACGTCCGGGGTGGGGCGGTTGAACGGCGAGGCCGTGGTCGAGGCGTTCACCACCCAGCGGTGGATGTCGATCCAGCACGGCCGCTCGGTCTTCCCATTCTGACGGGGGCGTGCGCCCTCGTCAGTTCCCCGGCCCCCGGAACGTGGTGCGGTAGGCGCTCGGCGAGACGCCCAGCGCCGTGTGGAAGTGGTGGCGCAGATTGGCCGCCGTGCCGAGCCCGGCGCGCGCGGCCACCTGCTCGACGGGCACGTCCGACTCCTCCAGCAACTCCCTGGCCAGTTCGATACGTTGCCGGGTCAGCCAGTTCATGGGCGTCAGGCCGACCTCGTCCCGGAACCGCCGGGTGAAGTGCCGCACGCTCATCGACTCTTTGGCCGCCAGCTGCCCCAGTGTGATCGGGTCCTGGAGCCGCCGCAGCGCCCACGCACGGGCGGCCGAGGTCCCCGGAGCCGACCGTTCCGGCACCGGCCGGCGGATGTACTGGACCTGCCCGCCCTCGCGGTGGGGCGGCACGACCGTGCGCCGGGCCACGTCGTTCGCGACGGCGCTTCCGTGGTCGCGGCGGATCATGTGCAGGCAGAGGTCGATCCCGGAGGCGCAGCCCGCCGAGGTCAGCACGGTCCCCCCGTCGGTGTACAGCACGTCCGGGTCCAGCTCGACCCGGGGGAAGAGCCGGGCGAACAGCTCCGTGTACCGCCAGTGGGTGGTCGCCGTGTGGCCGTCGAGCAGCCCGGCCGAGGCCAGCACGAACGCTCCGGTGCAGATCGAGGCCGTCCGGACGCCGGGCCGGATCAGCGCGAAGGCCTCCGCCAGCGGGGCCGGGAGGGCCGGCGTCTCCTGGACGTAGTCCTCGTACGAGGACAGGACGATCACGGTGTCGGCCTCGGCCAGCGCCTCGGGGCCGTGCGGGACGGCCACGGTGAAGTCGCCGTCCGTGCGCACGTCCCCGGGCGACAGGGAGCAGGTGGCGACCTCGTACAGCGGCTCGCCGTCCGCCGAGGCCCCCTGCCTGGCCTGGCCGAAGAGCTGGTGCACGATGCCCAGCTCGATGGGGAGCAGGACCGCGCGGGCGAGCACGGCGACGCGGTGCCGCCCGGGGTGGGTGAAGACCGTCATGGCCATATCTTTGCGCACCTGGTCCATCTGGACACTCGTGGGGGCGGGCCCCGCTCGCGACGCTGAACCCATGGCCCCTTCGACCTCGGTATCCCCGTCCGCCCCGCCCTCCGGCCGGCCCTTCCGGATCCACCGTGCCTGGCTGATGGCCGTCGTCGCGGGCGCGGCGATCGTCACGGCCGGGGCGTTCACCACCGTGCCGGGTCTGCTGGTGACGCCCCTGCACGAGGAGTACGCCTGGGAGCGCGGGCAGATCGCTCTCGCCGCCTCGGTGAACATGGTGCTGTTCGGCCTCACCGCCCCGTTCGCGGCGGCGCTGATGGACCGGATCGGGGCCCGCCGCGTCGTCATGGGCGCGCTGCTCCTGGTCGCGGCGGGGGCACTGCTCACCGGCGTCATGACGCGGCCGTGGCAGCTGGTCGCGTACTGGGGCGTGCTGATCGGCCTCGGCAGCGGCTGCCTGACCATGACGTTCGCCGCCGGGATCACCGCCCGCTGGTTCGACCGGCGGCGCGGCCTGGTGACCGGTGCGCTCAGCTCCTCCAGCCACCTGGGCCAGCTGCTCTTCCTGCCCCTGCTGGCCTGGTCCGTCGGCCGCTTCGGCTGGCGCCCGCCGGTGGTGACGCTGGCGCTCGTGGCCCTGGCGGTCGCCGCCCTGGTGTTCCTGCTGCTGCGCGACCACCCGGCGGACGTGGGTGTGAAGCCGTACGGGGCAACGGAGTTCGTTCCCCGGCCGCCGCCGGTCCCCGGGGCGGCCGGGCGGGCGCTGAGGGTGCTGCTGCGTGCGGCGCGCACCGGTCCGTTCTGGCTGCTCGCCGGGGTGTTCGCCCTCTGCGGGGCGTCGACCAACGGCATCATGTGGTCCAACTGGGCGCCCGCCGCGCATGATCACGGCATGCGGGCCACGGCGGCGGCCTCGCTGCTGTCCCTCGTCGGGGTCTTCTCCGCCCTCGGCGCGCTGCTGGCGGGCTGGCTGACCGACCGGTTCGACCCGCGCCGGCTGCTGACCGTCTGCTTCGCCGTCCGCGCGCTCACCCTGCTCGCGCTGCCCCTGGTGTTCACCTCCACGGTCACGGCCCCGATGCTCCTGTTCGTGGCGGTCTACGGACTCGTCGACGTCGCGACCGTGCCGCCCGTCATCGAGCTCGCCCGCCGTGTGTACGGGGACGACGGCCCCGTCGTCTTCGGCTGGACGAACGCCGCCCACCAGCTGGGGGCGGGCGCCTCGGCGTTCCTCGGGGCCACCGCGCGGGACGTTTTCGGCACGTACGACGTGGTGTGGGCCGCGCTGGCGGCCGGCTGCCTCGTCGCCGCGGTGCTGGCCCCGGCCGTACGCGTGAGGGCACACCGACCGGCCGAACGCAAGCGGGCGGGCTACCCTAGTCAAAGTTGAATAGGAAGATGGGTGTTGGGTGTCATGTCCGCGATCCGACTGCTGGTCCTCGGTGCCGTGCGCATGCACGGCCGCGCACACGGCTATCAGGTCCGCAACGACCTGGAGTACTGGGGCGCGCACGAGTGGTCCAACGCCAAGCCCGGGTCGATCTACCACGCCCTGAAGCAGATGGCGAAGCAGGGACTGCTCCTCGCGCACGAGACGGCCCCCTCCACGGCGGGCGGCCCGCCGCGCACCGAGTACGAGCTCACGGACGAGGGGCTGGCGGAGTGCCGCCGCCTGCTGCGTGACGCCATCCGCTCCTACGACCAGAACATGGACGTCCTCTCGGCGGCCATCGGTTTCATCGTCGACCTGCCCCGGGCGGAGGCGGTCGCGCTGCTCAGGGAGCGGATCGAGGGCATGGAGGAGTGGCGCAAGTCGGTCACGGAGTACTACACCCCCGAGGAAGGCCCCGAATCCCTCGGCCACATCGGCGAGATCATGAACCTCTGGGTGCACTCGGCCGACACCGGGGCGGAGTGGACCCGGGGTCTGATCGCCCGCATCGAGGGTGGCGCGTACACCTTCGCCGACGAGGGTGACCCGTTCGTCGGGCTGCTCGCCGATGACGAGGAGAACCCCTACGCCACGGGTGTTCCCCACCCCGGAGACCGCGACTAATCAAGTTTGACGAATGATGGATCCGGGTTTACCTTCGACCTCCTAGTCAAGTTTGACTACAGGAGGGTGCGGGAAACGTGACCGAAGCGATCGTCATGGACGGCGTGCACAAGCGGTACGGGGAGAAGCGCGCCCTGGACGGACTGGACCTGGCCGTCGGCAGCGGCACCGTGCACGGAGTGCTCGGCCCCAACGGGGCGGGCAAGACCACCGCCGTACGGATCATGTCGACGCTGCTGCGCCACGACGCGGGCCGGGTGACCGTGGCCGGCCTCGACGTCCGCGAGCGGGCGGGCGAGGTGCGGCGCAGGATCGGGCTGCTCGGCCAGCACGCGGCGGTGGACGAGCAGCTCGGCGGGCGGCAGAACCTGGAGATGTTCGGGCGGCTGTACCACCTGGGCGCACGCCGGGCGGGCAGCCGGGCGGACGAGCTGCTGGAGCGGTTCGGCCTCGCGGACACCGGGCGCAAGGCCGTCAAGCAGTACAGCGGCGGCATGCGCAGGCGCCTCGACCTGGCCGCGTCGCTGATCACCGACCCGGACGTGCTGTTCCTGGACGAGCCGACGACCGGCCTCGACCCACGCGGCCGGACCGAGGTGTGGGACGCGGTGCGGTCCCTGGTCGGCGGCGGCACCACGGTCCTGCTGACCACGCAGTATCTGGAGGAGGCGGACCAGCTGGCCGACCGGATCTCCCTCATCGACGACGGCCGGGCGGTCGCCGAGGGCACCCCCGACGAGCTGAAGGCCCTCGTCGGCGGCGACCGGATCGACATCGTCCTGCGCGACGCGTCCCGGCTGGTGGAGGCGGGCGCCCTGCTCGGCGGCGCGGACCTGGTGCTGGACGCCGACCGGCGGCGGATCGGCGCGCCCGCCCCGGACCGGATGGCGGCCCTGGCGCGGACGGTACGGGTGCTGGAGGAGGCGGGCATCGAGGCGGAGGACATCGCGGTGCGCCGCCCCACCCTGGACGAGGTGTTCCTGTCGCTGACCGGACAGCCCGCCGGCGAACGGCGTACGGAGAAGACGGCGAAGGCGGAGAAGGCGGAGGTGGCGGCATGAGCGCGGCGACGACGACGGCGGCCGGACCGGGCGGGGCGCCCTCCCGCTGGGGATGGGCACTGGCCGACTCCTGGACGATGACCCGCCGCGAACTGGCGCACTGGGCCCGGCAGCCCGTCGAGGTGCTCGTCGGCCTGGTCTTCCCGGTGATGCTGCTGCTGATGTTCACGTATCTGGTCGGCGGCGGCCGGGGCGTGGACGGCGACCCCACGGAGTTCCTGGTCCCCGGGATGCTCGCGCTGACCATGGCCTTCGGCCTGGAGAGCACGATGCTCGCGGTCACCCAGGACCTCGGCAAGGGCGTCATCGACCGCTTCCGCTCGATGCCGATGGTCCCCGGCGCCGTCCTGGTCGGCCGCAGCGCCGCGGACATGCTCCAGTCGACGGCCGCGCTCGCGGTGATGACCGGGGTCGGTTACGCGGTCGGCTGGCGCTGGCACCACGGGGCCGCCGCCGCGCTGGGGGCGTTCGGGCTGCTGCTCCTGCTGCGGTTCGCGATGCTCTGGGTCGGCATCCTGCTGGCCATGGTGGCGGGGCGGCCGGAGATGGTCGCGGCGGTCCAGATCCTGGTCTGGCCGGTCGGCTTCCTCTCCAACGTCTTCGCCACCCCCGAGTCGATGCCGGGCTGGCTGGGCACGGTGGTCGAGTGGAACCCGATGTCCGCCACGGCCACCGCCGTACGGGAGTTGTTCGGCAATCCGGGCGGCGCCACCGGCTCCTGGGCGGCCGAGCACGCCCAACTCCTCGCGGTGCTCTGGCCGGTGGCCATCATCGCGGTGTTCTTCCCGCTGGCCGTGGCCAAGTTCGCTCGGCTCAGCCGGTAGCCGTGCTCGGCCGTGCCCGTAGCCGTGCTCAATGGTGGAAGGCCGTCGAGGCCGCCCGGTCATGGCTCAGCGGGTGCTTCTGGGACCGGAGGTCGGGAAGCAGCAGCCTGAGGTCCTCGATCAGCAGCTCGGCCAGGTCCGAGGAGAACCCGTTGCGGCACACCACGCGCAGCACGGAGAGGTCCTGCCGGTTGGCGGGGAAGGTGTAGGCGGGCACCAGCCAGCCGTGCTCCCGCAGCCGGCGGGACACGTCGAACACGTCGTACGCGTGGACGTCCGCGTTCGTCGTGAAGGCGAACACCGGCAGCTCGTCGCCCCGGGTGAGGAGCCGGAAGTCGCCCAGCTCCTCCACCGCGCGGGCCAGGCCGCGGGCCACGTCCCGGGAGGCCTGCTGGACCGCGCGGTAGCCCTCGCGCCCGAGGCGCAGGAACGTGTAGTACTGCGCGACCACCTGCGCCCCGGGCCGGGAGAAGTTCAGCGCGAACGTCGGCATGTCGCCGCCCAGGTAGTTGACCCGGAAGACCAGCTCCTCGGGCAGCGCGTCCGCCGTCCGCCACAGCGCCCAGCCGACCCCCGGGTAGACGAGGCCGTACTTGTGGCCCGAGGTGTTGATCGACGCCACCCTCGGCAGCCGGAAGTCCCACACCAGGTCCGGGTCGAGGAAGGGCGCCACCATCGCGCCGGACGCCCCGTCCACATGGACCGGGATGTCGAGGCCGGTCCGCTCCTGGAGGGCGTCCAGGGCCGCGCACAGCTCGGCGATCGGCTCGTAGGACCCGTCGAAGGTGGAGCCGAGGATGCCGACGACCCCGATGGTGTTCTCGTCGCACAGCTCGGCGGCGGCCGCCGGGTCGAGATGGAACCGCTCGCCCTCCATCGGGACGAGCCGGGCCTCCACCTCCCAGAAGGCGCAGAACTTCTCCCAGCAGACCTGCACGTTGACGCCCATCACCAGATTGGGCCGGGCCGTCGCCGGATAGCGGTCCGCGTTCCGCTTCGCCCAGCGCCGCTTCAGGGCGAGCCCGGCGAGCATGCACGCCTCGCTCGACCCGGTGGTCGAACACCCCACGGTCGCCCTCGGATCGGGCGCGTTCCACAGGTCGGCGAGCATCGCCACACAGCGCCGCTCCAACTCGGCGGTGCGCGGGTACTCGTCCTTGTCGATCATGTTCTTGTCCCGGCACTCACCCATCAGGACGCCGGCCTGCGGCTCCATCCACGTGGTGACGAACGTGGCCAGGTTGAGCCGGGAGTTCCCGTCGAGCATCAGCTCGTCGTGGACCAGCCGGTACGCAGTCAGCGGCGGCAACGGCCCGTCGGGCAGCCGGTGCCGGGGCGGCGCGGTGGTCATCGCGGCCGTCGGGTCGGCCTCGCCGAAGAACGGGTTCAGGGCGAGCCTGCGCCGCTCCTCGGAGGGTTCGTCCTGTTCCGGGTGGGCACCGCGGTGGAGCGGCATGGGGAGGCCCTTCTCTCGGCCGAAGCGGTCGGGGTGCGGGGTCGGCTCTCGGTGCGGGGTCAGCTCTCGGCGGCCAGGCCCGCCTTGATCGCCCGGGTGAACTTCACGACCCGCTCGGCCTGCACCCGGGCGGCGGTCAGGGTCTGCTCGCCGACCGGGATGTCGCCCTGCCCGGAGACGTGGGAGGTGCCGTACGGGTTGCCGTCCACGAACTTGGTGGGGTCGGTGTACCCGGGGGCGACGAGGATGCCGCCGAAGTGGTGGATCGTGTTGTAGAGCGCGAGCAGTGTGGACTCCTGGCCGCCGTGGGCGGTGGAGCTGGAGGTGAAGCCGCTGTAGACCTTGTCGGCGAGCTGCCCCGCCTGCCACATCCCGCCGAGCGTGTCGATGAACTGCTTCAGCTGGGCGGTGACGTTGCCGTACCGGGTCGGCGAACCGAAGACCACCGCGTCCGCCCACGCCATGTCGTCCGGCGACACCTCGGGGATGTCCGCGGTCGCGGTCACGTTCGCGGCCCACGCCGGGTTGGAGTCGATGGCCGCCTGCGGGGCGAGCTCCGCCGCCCGGCGCAGCCGCACGTGTGCCCCGGCCCGCTCCGCGTCCCCGGCGATGGCCTTCGCGATCGCGGCGACGGTGCCGGTGGAGGAGTAGTAGATGACGGCGACGTTGACGGGCGTGGGCATGCGGGGGCCTCCGGCGAAGCAGGATCGTTACAAGGCGGTGCAAAGAGCACGAACCAGACGATACGGAGGTTCCGTGCGTCCGGCGCGCCGGACGGGGCCTTCTCCGTGACCGTGGGAGCGGCCCCCTCAGCGCAGCGGCTTCCCGTCCCCGTCCAACTGCATCTGGGGCCGCCCGGTGATCAGCAGCCAGGCGGGCAGGGTGGCGGCGCACAGCAGCGGCAGCACGGACGCGTCGCTCACCAGCACCGCCGCGGTGAACAGGCTCACCCAGCCCTGCCGGGTGACGGCCAGCAGCACGCCCAGCACCGCACAGGACACCGCGAGCGACGGCGGGACCGCGTCGACCAGCGCGTGGGCGCAGAGCCCCAGCGACACCCCCGCGAAGACCGCCGGGAAGATCCGGCCGCCCCGGAAACCGCAGGTCGCCGCGGTCACGAGGGCGGCCATCTTCACCACCGCCATCCCCGCGAACTCCCCGGCCGACCAGCCGTCCGGGTCCCCGGCGAGCACCTTCACCTCGTCGAGCCCCTTGAAGAGGGTGAGGTGGCCGCCCAGTGCGCCGAGCAGCCCCAGCGCCAGCCCGCCCAGCGTCAGGGCGAGCACCGGGTACCGCAGCGCCGTGAAGACCCGGTGGGCCACCGGGAAGGCGTACACCGCGAGCAGGCCGAGGAGCGCGCCCGCCGAGGCGATCAGCAGGGCGGAGAGCAGATCGCCCCAGTGCGGTCCCGCGTACGCCGGGAGGGACAGGTCGAAGCTGGGGTGCGCGATCAGCGACATGGTCAGCGCGCCCGCCGTACCGGCCGCGAGCGGGGCGAACAGCCGGTCCCAGAACGCCCCGGGGCCCGGCTGCGAGGCCAGCGTCTCGGAGAGGATCAGCGCGGCGGCGACCGGGGTCCCGAAGAGGGCCCCGATGGTCCCGGCCGCGGCGAGCGCCACCCAGAGTTCGCCCGGCGCCCCGGGCGCGAACCGCCGGCCGAGCCAGAAGGCCAGCGCGATGTTGGCCGCGGTGATCGGGTTCTCCGGCCCGAGGCTCACCCCGCCCGCCAGCGCCAGGGTGGTCACCAGGAGCAGCCCGGGCACGATGCCGGGCCTCATCGGCGCGTCCACCAGGCCGGTGGTGGCCGGATCGGGCCCGCCGTGACCGGGCATGGCCCGCAGGACGAGCCCCACCGCGAGGCCGGTCGCGGTGAGCATCACGATCATCCACAGCGAGGAGAACCGCCCCACCCCGAGCGCGTCGGGCAGGGTCTCCCAGAGCACGTCCTGGAGCCTCTCCGCCAGCAGGCTCACCCCGAGCAGGATCAGCGCGCAGGCGACGCCGACGGCGATCGCGGGCAGCACGAGCGGCAGCAGCCGCCGGGCCGGGGCGGCGGGAGGGTGCGGGGGAGCCGGCGGGGGCGGGGGAGCCGGCGGGGATGCGGGGGATTCGGGGGATTCGGGGGCCACCGGCTCACCCTAGGGTGGCGAAGCGGACAAAACGCCTCAAGGGTGGCCCCAGCGGCCCCGCGTCACGCTCGGGCCGCGCCCGCACCCCGAACGCGTCACACCTTGCTGATCACCGCCGCCGTCCCGTACGCGCAGACCTCCGTGCCGACGTCCGCCGCCTCCGTGACGTCGAAGCGCATCATCAGGACCGCGTTCGCCCCCCGGGCCCTGGCCTGCTCCACGAGCCGTTCCATCGCCTGGTTGCGGGTCTCGACCAGGGTCTTGGTCAGCCCTCTCAGCTCGCCGCCGATCATCGACTTCAGCCCGGCGCCGATCTGGCTGCCGAGGTGGCGCGACCTCACGGTCAGCCCGAAGACCTCGCCGATGACCTGCGTCACCTGGTAGCCGGGTACGTCGTTCGTGGTGACGACCAGCACGTCCGCCTGGGCCGCCTGGCCACCGCCGAATTCCTCAATGCCCATATTTGTGGCACCTCCTGTGATCAGCTTCGGGCCGCTTCCTGAGGTGCGCATTCCCGCTGTGCGCCACTGGAACCAAGGGCACCGGCCGGGCGTTGATAGCTTGGGGCAGCCACAGAGCCGCCATCGCACACCATCCTGGAGCCCGGACCCTTGAATACGCTTGCGCTCGGACCGAGCTGGCTGGACCCGGACTATCTGCTCAACACGTTCGGGCTCCCCGGCCTCCTCCTCATCGTCTTCGCCGAGTCCGGCCTCCTGATCGGGTTCTTCCTGCCCGGCGACTCGCTGCTGTTCACCACGGGGCTGCTGGTGACCACGGGCCAGCTGAAGTACCCGCTCTGGCTGGTCTGCACGCTGGTCGCCGTCGCCGCGATCGTTGGCGACCAGGTGGGCTATCTCTTCGGCCGCAAGGTCGGTCCGGCCCTCTTCAAGCGCCCCGACTCCCGCCTCTTCAAGCAGGAGAACGTGGAGAAGGCCCACGAGTTCTTCGAGAAGCACGGCCCGAAGTCCCTGGTCCTGGCGCGCTTCGTGCCCATCGTGCGCACCTTCACGCCGATCATCGCGGGCGTCAGCCGGATGAACTACCGCTCCTTCATCACGTACAACATCGTCGGCGCGATCCTCTGGGGCGTCGGCGTCACCGTGCTCGGCGCGATGCTCGGCAAGATCGACTTCGTGCACGAGCACATCGAGATGATCCTCATCCTGATCGTGCTCATCTCCGTGGTGCCGATCGTGGTCGAGGTGCTCCGGGCCCGCAGCCAGGGCAAGAAGGCCGCCGCGGCCGAGGCGCTGGAGGGCGACGGCACCGGCCGCCCCCCGGCGGGCGGCAACGGCCCCTCCACCGGCCAGCGCGGCCGGCACGCCAAGCGCTGACCTCGCGCCGCGTACGTACGCACCGAAGGCGCCCCTCCCGCAGATCCGGGGAGGGGCGCCTTCGTCGTACGGGCACGGGCGCGGGCAGGCACGGACACACGGACACGCGCGCTAGGTACGGGCGCGAGGTACGGGCAACGCGCGGCCGCTCGGGGGGCGCGAGGCCCCGAGGCGTCCGCGCGCTCAGAACCCCCGGGTCCGCTTCGCCGCCCGGCGGCTCGCCCCGCCGACCGCGCCCGGCACCCCCATGAACAGCCGCGAGATCTCGCTCCCCAGGTTCACCCCGATCGCGATGGCCAGCGCCGTCGCGACCGCCGTCGACAGCGACGCCAGCCCCGTGTCCAGCTCGTTCTGCGCCACACCCAGCAGACCGAAGTACGTCGCCGAACCGGGCAGCAGCGGCCCGATCGCCGCCGTGATGTACGGCAGCGAGGAATGGAACCGGTAGCGCGAGAACAACTGGCCGAACAGCCCCACCAGACCGGCCGCCACCGCCGTCGCCGCGACCGGCGAGATGCCCCCGGTCCGGGCCATCGCCCCGAAGATGATCCAGGCCACCCCGCCGTTGAGGGTGACCGCCAGCACGGTCGACCGCTCCTGCTGGAGCAGCACCGCGAAGGCCAGGCTCAGCGCCATCGACGCCAGGATCTGGATCGCCGGTTCGTTGTACGGCACGAACCGGGCCTCGGGATTGAGCTGGGCCCCCAGCTGCAACCCCAGGTACAGGACGATCAGCACGCCCGCGACGATCCCGATGAAGAAGTACATGACCTCCAGGAGGCGGGCCGAGGCGGTGATGTAGTAACCGGTCAGCCCGTCCTGCACCCCCGCCACCAGCGCCCGCCCCGGCAGCAGCGCGAACAGCCCACCGGTGATCACCGCGGACGGGCGGATGTCCGTCGAATGGGTCAGCGTCAGCGCCACCCCCATCGCGGCGGGCGGCATCGCGGCCACCGTGAACTGGTAGAACTCCGGCAGCCCGCGCCCGGCGCACAGCCACGCGAGACGGTCGCCGAGCATCGCGCCCGCCGCCGCCACGACGAACACCAGGAACCCGCCGCCGACCAGCACGGAGGCCGAACCGGCCAGCAGCCCGGCGGCCGCCGTCAGCACCCAGCCCGGATACGGGTGGCGATTACGGCGGATCTCCGCGAGCCGCCGGTAGGCCTCCTCCAGCGAGATCTCGGTGTCCGTGCTGGTGATGTCGTCGACCAGCCGGAACACGGCCGCCAGACGGGTGTAGTCGGTGCCCCGGCGGCGTACCGTACGGCTCGCCGTCACCGGGTCGTCGACCAGCGACGGCTGGTGCGAGATGGACAGCAGCGTGAACGTGACCGTCGGCTCGCTGCGGTCGAGACCGTAGGACCGGGTCACCGCGAACATCGCCGCCTCGACGTCCTCGGCGCCCTCGCCGCCCGCCAGCAACAGCTCCCCGATACGCAGCGTCAGGTCGAGCACGCGCGGCACGGCGGGACCCGTCTCGTCGTCGGTCCGCTGGATCGCCTCCGTGGCCGGACGCTCGGTCACCGGCATCCGCAGCATCGTGCGCATCCGGTCCTGCCAGGGCGCCTCCTTGGTCAGCCTGACCATCGGAATGCCCTGCGCCGGGGTGAACGCGGGCGGCGCCTGCTGGGCGTTGTACGCGCTCGGCGGGGTGAAAGCGGAACTCAGCGTGTCGGAGTTCGAACCGCCCCCGGAGCCGCCGCCCGAACCGCCCGAACCGGCCTGATCCTGGTGCACACCGGTCGGCAGCGCGAACTCCGACGTCGGATGGTCCTCCTCGGGCGGCGACGCCGGATGACTCGTCCCCGCGGGCGGTGCGAAAGCGCTCCGCGCCTCGTCGGACTGGGGCTTCTGGTCCTCAGGACCGCCCGATTCCGCCACCACTCGACCTCGTTCCTCCTCGACTGCACGTCACTGGGGGTGCCCCGTCGCACGTGTGCCCAGTATGGCCACGGGCATGGGCCCCGCACGCGCGGAAGTGCGGACAGCGAAACGGGCGGCACACCCGCGAAGGTGTACCGCCCGTTCCGAGACGGCCGTCCGGCTCACAAACGGAACCGGAAGAGGGACGTCAGTGCGCGCCGCCCTGCGCCTCAAGACGCTTGTACGAGGCCTCGATCTCGGCCTCCGCCTCGGTACGGCCGACCCAGTCGGCGCCCTCGACGGACTTGCCCGGCTCCAGGTCCTTGTAGACCTCGAAGAAGTGCTGGATCTCCAGGCGGTCGAACTCCGACACGTGGTGGATGTCGCGCAGGTGCTCCACCCGCGGGTCGGACGCCGGGACGCAGAGCAGCTTGTCGTCGCCGCCCGCCTCGTCGGTCATCCGGAACATGCCGATGGCACGGCACTTGATGAGGCAACCGGGGAAGGTCGGCTCGTCCAGAATGACCAGCGCGTCCAGCGGGTCGCCGTCCTCGCCGAGGGTGTTCTCGACGAAGCCGTAGTCGGCCGGGTAGCTGGTCGAGGTGAAGAGTCGACGGTCCAGGCGGATCCGACCGGTCTCGTGGTCCACCTCGTACTTGTTCCGCGAACCCTTCGGGATCTCGATGGTGACGTCGAACTCCACGGGTGGCTCCTCCATGATCAACACATACGACTGGTGATTAAGTGTCCCCCACGCAGAAGAGTGCTCGCGAAAGGGGCTGGTCAACGGTGGCCGAGCCGGTGGAAAGACCGTCGATGCGCCCGTCGGACCCGTGGGGCAGGCTGAAGGTCCTGAAGAACAGACACAACGGGTCGTACACCTGGCAGGTCATCGCAGGCTCCGCAACGCTCGGCCTGGTCGTCGCCGCCGGCGCCGTCCTCGCCGCCGGCCCCTGGGACAACGGTCAGCGTAAGGCCGAGCGGGCACTGGCAGTCACCGCGGACCGAACAGGTGGCGCACATCACGGCCGCCCGACGCCCGACGGCCCCCGCCCGGCCCCCAGCGCCCCGGCCGTCCTTCCGGCCCTCGGCACCACCACCCACGACGCCCCGAGGGACGCCGCCGCGCTCCGCGACACCCTCGCCCCGCTCATCGGCGCGCCCGAACTCGGCGACAAGGTCGCCGCGTCCGTCATCGACACCGCCACCGGCAAGCAGCTGTACGGAACCGGCGCCACCACCGCGATGACCCCGGCCTCCACCATCAAGATCGCCACCACCACCGCCGCGCTCTCCGCCCTGGGCCCCGACCACCGCATCGCCACCACCGCCGCACTCTCCCCCGACGCCCGCACCCTCACCCTCGTCGGTGGCGGCGACCCCACGCTGAGCAGGGCGGCCCTGCGCTCGATGGCCGCCGACACCGCGAAGGCCCTGCGCGAGGACGGCGACGACGGCGAGGACCCAGCAGGCCCGGTACGCCTCACGTACGACATCTCCCGCTACACCGGCCCCGTGCTCCACCCGATCAGCCCCAACGAGAACATCGCCCCCGTCACCGCCCTGATGGTCAACGAGGGCCGCCTCGACGACACGGACCGCGGCCCCGCCGAGCGCACCGACGACCCCGCCGGTGACGCCGCCCGCGCCTTCGCCGCACAGCTGAAGAAGGCCGGCGTCAAGGTCACCGGCACACCCCGCGAGGCCCGCCCGGCGAACAAGGCCCGCACCGTCGCCACCCACCACTCGGCCCCGCTCGCCGCCCTCGTCGAGCGCACCCTCACCAACAGCGACAACGACATCGCCGAGGCACTCGCCCGGCAGACCGCCATCGCCAAGGGCGAGAGCGCCGACTTCGCCGGAGCCCGCCGCGCCGTCACCAACGAACTGAAGAAGCTGGGAGTCCCGGTGACCGGGGCCCACCTCGCCGACGGCAGCGGCCTCGACCGCGACGACCGGGTCACCCCCGCCCTCCTCACCGCCCTCCTC
This sequence comes from Streptomyces sp. NPDC091287, assembly GCF_044768525.1. Lineage (NCBI taxonomy): Bacteria > Bacillati > Actinomycetota > Actinomycetes > Kitasatosporales > Streptomycetaceae > Streptomyces > Streptomyces sp. NPDC091287. The sequence continues at coordinate 65,854 of NZ_JBIVUV010000012.1, read as the reverse complement.
GCCCGCGCCGCCGACCCCGACCGCCCCGGACTGCGCCCGGTCCTCACCGGCCTCCCGATCGCCGGATTCAGCGGCACCCTCGGCGACCGCTACCGGGACGGCTCCGAAGGCACCGGTCTGATCCGTGCCAAGACCGGCACCCTCAACCGCGTCAACTCCCTCGCCGGAACCGTCGTCGACCCCCGGGGCCGCCTGCTCGCCTTCGCCTTCCTCGCCTCCGGCAGCCTCTCCGCGACCGAGGCCGAACCCGCCCTCGACGCCCTGGCCACCGCACTCGCCCGCCCGGCGGCCGGGTAACCCCCCCGAAGAGCGGTGCAAGACCCCACCACCGGGCGACGGGCTCACGTACGGTTGACGCATGACGAGCATCGGTGGTGCCCAGATGGTCGACTGGAATCTCGCGGTGGCGACCGCGACCCGACTGGTCCGGCCCGGCCCCGACATCAGCCGCGAGGAGGCCCGCGCCGTCGTCGCGGAGCTGCGGCGGCATGCCAAGGCCTCGGAGGAACACGTCCGGCTCTTCACCCGGATGATCCCCGAGGGGACCGAACCCGAGGACACCCCCGTCCTCGTCGTCGACCGGGCCGGCTGGATCAAGGCCAACGTCGCCGGCTTCCGCGAACTGCTGCGCCCCCTGCTCGCCAAGATGGAGAGCCGCAGGTCCGGCGGACCCGGCGGCGCAGTCCTCGGCGCCGTCGGCGGCAAGGTCACCGGCGTCGAGCTGGGCATGCTGCTCTCGTTCCTCGCCTCCCGGGTCCTCGGCCAGTACGAGACGTTCGCACCGGCCACCCGCGACCTCCCCGCCTCCGCCAACGGCGGCGGCCGGCTGCTCCTCGTCGCCCCCAACATCGTCCACGTCGAACGCGAGCTGGACGTCGACCCGCACGACTTCCGGCTCTGGGTCGCCCTCCACGAGGAGACCCACCGCACCCAGTTCACCGGCGTGCCCTGGCTCCGCGACCACCTCCGGGGCGAGATCCAGACGTTCCTCGACGAGACCGACGTCGACCCGATGACCTTCCTGGAACGCCTCCGCGAGGCCGCCCAGTCCCTCTCCGGCGCCGGACGCCCCGAGGGCGAACAGGGCGAGAGCGACAGCCGGAGCCTCGTCGACATCGTCCAGACCCCCGCCCAGCGCGAAGTGCTCGGCCGCCTCACCGCCGTCATGTCCCTCCTCGAAGGGCACGCGGACTTCGTGATGGACGGCGTGGGCCCCGACGTCGTCGGCTCCGTCTCCGAGATCCGCGAGAAGTTCCAGCAGCGCCGCGCCCAGGGCGCCGGCCGCCTCGACCAGGCCCTGCGCAAGCTCCTGGGCCTGGACGCCAAGCTCCGGCAGTACAAGGACGGCGAGAAGTTCGTACGATCGGTCGTCGAAGAGGTCGGCATGGACGGCTTCAACCGCGTCTGGACCTCACCGAACACCCTCCCGACCAAAGCCGAGATCGCTCAGCCCGCCGACTGGGTCGCGCGGGTGCACCGTAAGGCCGAATCCTGACCGTCGGGCGGTTCCAGGGCCTCTCGTTCGGATCAGGCCCTGACCGATATTGGTCCGCCAATCACCCATCCGAGGGACCGTAGGGGCATGGGAAGGCGTGCAATGCTCGATGAACAGCTTGCCTCTGTCACCATCGACGCACTCTGAGTGACGGGACTCACGCGTTCCGGCGCTCGACGCTCCTCCCGAACTCCACGAAGGGCACCGGACATGGGTCCCCATCCTGCGGTCGCGGCGATACGCCTGGCGGTCCGCCGCGTACTCCACGACGTACTCACCGAATTCCACCGGCACGCCGACCACGACCGGCCGGCCGACGCGGCGAGGCGCCCCGCGCACGCCGCCCGCTCCCGCTACGCCGAGGCCGGCGCCGCGGGCAGGACCGCTCTCCCCGAACGGCCCGCACTCCCCGACCGGCCCGACACCCCGCTCGTGCTCGTCGCCTGCTCCGGCGGCGCCGACTCCATGGCGCTCGCCTCCGCCCTCGCGTTCGAGGCCCGCAAACTCGCCGTCCGGGCCGGCGGCATCACCGTCGACCACAACCTCCAGCCGGGATCCGGCCTCCGCGCCGCCGAGGTCGTCACCCGGCTCACCGCCATGGACCTCGACCCCGTCGAGGCCGTCGCCGTGCACGTCGGGCGCGAGGGCGGCCCCGAGGCCGCCGCCCGCGACGCCCGCTACGCCGCGCTGGACGCCGCCGCCGAACGCCACGGCGCCGCCGCCGTCCTGCTCGGCCACACCCGCGACGACCAGGCCGAGACCGTCCTCCTCGGCCTCGCCCGCGGCTCCGGCATCCGCTCGCTCTCCGGCATGGCCGCCGCTTCAGGGCCGGCCGACCGCTACCGCCGCCCCTTCCTCCAGCTCGACCGGCAGGCCGTCCGCAAGGCCTGCCTGGTCCAGTCCCTGCCCGTCTGGGACGACCCGCACAACATCGACCCCGCCTACACCCGCTCCCGGCTCCGCCACGAAGGCCTGCCCGCCCTGGAGAAGGCGCTCGGCAAAGGCGTCGTCGAAGCCCTCGCCCGCACCGCCCAGCTCTCCCGCGACGACGCCGACGCCCTGGACACCTGGGCCGCCGAGGCCGAGCTGTCCGTACGCGACGAGACCGGCCGCCTGGAGTGCGCCAAGCTCTACGTCCTGCCGCCCGCGGTACGCCGCCGGGTGCTGCGCCGCGCACTGATCGAGGCCGGGGCGCCCGCCGGCTCCCTCTTCGCCCGGCACCTCGAAGAAGTCGACCGCCTGATCACCGGCTGGCGCGGCCAGCGGGCCATCAACCTGCCCGGCCGCGTCGAGGCGCAGCGGCAGGGTGGCAGACTGTTCATTCGGCAGAGCTGACGCGCGAGCGGCTGAAGTGCAGGCGAACAGCCGGCCCGGCCCGGGGCGCTTTCCCGGGCCGGCAGGCAGAGAAAGAGACGTGGGTGAACGAGAAGGACATGGGTACCGACCTTCAGTCGGTGCTCCTCACCAAGGAAGAGATCGACGCGAAGCTCGTCGAACTGGCCGCGAAGATCGACGCGGAGTACGCGGGCAAGGACCTGCTGATCGTCGGCGTCCTCAAGGGCGCGGTGATGGTCATGGCGGACCTGGCGCGCGCGCTGTCCACCCCCGTCACGATGGACTGGATGGCCGTCTCCTCGTACGGGGCGGGCACCCAGTCCTCCGGCGTCGTCCGGATCCTCAAGGACCTCGACACCGACATCAAGGGCAAGCACGTCCTGATCGTCGAGGACATCATCGACTCCGGTCTGACGCTGTCCTGGCTGCTGTCCAACCTGGGCTCCCGGGAACCGGCCTCGCTGGAGGTCTGCACCCTGCTGCGCAAGCCGGATGCCGCAAAGGTCGCGATCGATGTGAAGTGGATCGGTTTCGACATCCCCAACGAGTTCGTCGTCGGCTACGGGCTGGACTACGCGGAGAAGTACCGCAACCTGCCCTTCGTCGGCACACTCGCCCCGCACGTCTACGGCGGCTGACCCCGGCCGACCCGCTGGGGAACCCTCGCCGCCCTCGGGCCGTTGAAGCTGCGAAAGCAGGTTTCTCCGTCGTACCCGGCAGTCGCGGGTGACGATGCTGGGGTACCGTCCGAAGAACAGTCTTTTCAAACAGCAGCATTTACCTACGGGCAGGAGGGACGGGGCATCTTCGCTCCGTATGGATGGACGTGAAGCGATACTTCCGTGGGCCCGTCATGTGGATCGTGCTGGCCGTCCTCGCCGTGGTCGTGTTGATGCAGGTCGTCGGCTCGTCCGGCGGCCACAAGACGGTGGACACCGGCAAGGTGATCCAGGCGATCAGCAAGAACCAGGTGGAGCAGGCCAAGCTGACCACCGGTGACGAACAAATCCTCAAGATCGAGCTGAAGAAGGGCCAGAAGCTCGAAGGCGAGTCCGGCAGCAAGTTCCAGGCGAGCTACATCGGCAACCAGGGCGTCGAGCTCGCCGACACGCTGCAGCAGAAGTTCGAGTCGGGTGACATCGAGAAGGGTTACACCGTCTCGCCGTCGAAGCAGTCCCCGTTCGTCTCGATTCTCCTCTCGCTGCTGCCCTTCGTCCTCATCGTGGTCGTCTTCCTGTTTCTGATGAATCAGATGCAGGGCGGCGGATCCAAGGTCATGCAGTTCGGCAAGTCCAAGGCCAAGCTGATCACCAAGGACACCCCCAAGACGACCTTCTCCGATGTGGCGGGATCCGACGAGGCGGTCGAGGAACTCCACGAGATCAAGGAGTTCCTCCAGGAGCCGGCCAAGTTCCAGGCCGTCGGAGCCAAGATCCCCAAGGGCGTCCTGCTCTACGGGCCGCCCGGTACGGGCAAGACGCTGCTCGCACGCGCCGTCGCCGGCGAAGCGGGCGTGCCGTTCTACTCGATCTCCGGGTCCGACTTCGTCGAGATGTTCGTCGGTGTCGGCGCCTCCCGAGTGCGCGACCTCTTCGAGCAGGCCAAGGCGAACGCCCCGGCGATCGTCTTCGTCGACGAGATCGACGCCGTCGGCCGCCACCGCGGCGCCGGCATGGGCGGCGGTCACGACGAGCGCGAGCAGACGCTCAACCAGCTGCTCGTCGAGATGGACGGGTTCGACGTGAAGGGCGGCGTCATCCTGATCGCCGCCACGAACCGACCGGACATCCTCGACCCGGCGCTGCTGCGCCCGGGACGCTTCGACCGGCAGATCGCGGTCGACCGCCCGGACATGCAGGGCCGCCTGGAGATCCTCAAGGTGCACCAGAAGGGCAAGCCCGTGGCGGAGGGCGTCGACCTCGGCGCCGTCGCCCGACGCACGCCCGGCTTCACCGGCGCCGACCTGGCGAACGTGCTCAACGAGGCCGCGCTCCTGACGGCGCGCAGCAACAAGAAGCTCGTCGACAACGAGAGCCTCGACGAGGCCATCGACCGCGTCGTGGCGGGCCCGCAGAAGCGGACCCGGATCATGTCCGAGAAGGAGAAGAAGATCACCGCGTACCACGAGGGCGGACACGCCCTGGTCGCGGCGGCCTCTCCCCAGTCGGACCCGGTCCACAAGATCACGATCCTCTCCCGCGGTCGCGCCCTCGGTTACACGATGGTGCTCCCGGAGGAGGACAAGTACTCCACGACCCGCAACGAGATGCTCGACCAGCTGGCTTACATGCTGGGCGGACGTGCGGCCGAGGAGCTGGTCTTCCACGACCCGACGACCGGCGCCGCGAACGACATCGAGAAGGCCACGGCGACGGCCCGCGCGATGGTCACGCAGTACGGCATGACGGAGCGCCTCGGCGCGATCAAGTTCGGCGGCGACAACTCGGAGCCCTTCCTGGGCCGCGAGATGGGCCACCAGCGCGACTACTCGGAAGAGGTCGCGGCACTGGTCGACGAGGAGGTCAAGAAGCTCATCGAGACCGCCCACAACGACGCGTGGGAGATTCTCGTCGAGAACCGCGACATCCTCGACGCCCTGGTGCTCGAACTGCTGGAGAAGGAGACGCTGGGCAAGGACGAGATCGCGGAGATCTTCGCCCCGCTCGTCCGGCGCCCCGCCCGGCCGGCATGGACCGGATCCGCCCGACGCACCCCGTCGACGCGGCCCCCGGTGCTCTCTCCCAAGGAGCTGGCGCTCACCAACGGCGCATCGGTCGCCAACGGTTCGGCCACTCCGCCGGAGATCGCCCCGACGGACCTGACGAAGGACATCGCCCCGTCCACCGAGGCGATCCCCGAGGAGCGTCCCGAGAGCTAGTCCCGGACCGAATCCGGTGAGACCCCCGTCACGGGGGCCGACCCGGTCCCGGAATGGATGCCGCGCCCCCCAGGTTTTAGCCTGAGGGGGCGCGGCTTTTCCGTATGCCTGCGAGGTCTGAGCGCGAACCCGCGCACGGGACAGCACAGAGGAACGAGGCACAGATGACCGACCCGGTGACGCTGGACGGCCAGGGTTCGATCGGCGAATTCGACGAGAAGCGGGCCGAGGCGGCCGTACGCGAACTGCTGATCGCCGTCGGAGAGGACCCGGACCGCGAGGGCCTGCGGGAGACACCGGGGCGGGTGGCGCGGGCGTACAAGGAGATATTCGCGGGCCTCTACCAGGAGCCCGAGGACGTCCTGACGACCACGTTCGACCTGGGCCACGACGAGATGGTGCTGGTCAAGGACATCGAGGTGTTCTCGACATGTGAACACCACCTGGTGCCGTTCAGGGGCGTCGCGCACGTCGGCTACATCCCCGCCTCCACCGGCAAGATCACCGGCCTGTCGAAGCTCGCCCGGCTGGTCGACGTCTACGCCCGCCGCCCGCAGGTCCAGGAGCGGCTGACGACGCAGATCGCCGAATCCCTCATGTCGATCCTGGAGCCCCGCGGAGTCGTCGTCGTCGTCGAGTGCGAGCACATGTGCATGTCCATGCGCGGTATCCGCAAGCCCGGGGCGAAGACCCTCACCTCCGCGGTCCGCGGCCAGCTCCGGGACCCCGCGACCCGCGCCGAGGCGATTAGCCTCATCATGGCGCGCTGACGCCCCCGGAACACGCGATACGGGCGTGGCGACCGCCCTACGCGGCCGCCGCGCCCGTGCCGTCGTGGTCGTTGCCGTCCTCCGGGAGGCGGCAGACACGTTCCAGGAAGAGCGCGGCCGCGATGACCGCGATGCCGGCCACCACCGCCGCGCCCGCGTAGATGGCCTGGTCGCGGCGGGGTGGGATGTCGAGGTAGCCCAGGAGGAAGACGCCGGTGCCGCCGTACATTCCGGCGACGAGGGCGGCGACAAGGGCGCTCGCCTGGCCGAAGACGACCGCGCGGGCCGCGAACAGGGGCTCGACCCCCTTGGCGCCGGGGCGGCGCTCCCGCTGGGCGCGGAGGCGGGTGCGGGTGGAGAGGGCGGTCGCGAGGAGGATCGCCGCGATCACGGCGAGCACGATCGACGCGGCCAGCGGGACGCTCGGCAGGGTGCCGAGGGAGTCCCAGAGGCGGGCCCCGCCCCAGGAGAGGACACCGGCGGCGGCGAAGAGGCCCGCCAGTACCCCGAGCCGTAGTTGCTTCACCGAGTGAGCCGCCCTTCGCGCCGTCTGTGCCCGGTCCGGCCGTGCGCCGGACCACCGTCCGTCGAGCTTAGGGCCTGTCGTTTGGATCATGCCGGGCTCGCGGGGTCCGGCCTGATCCAAACGACAGACCCTAACGATTACTCCGGCAGGCGCAGTTCCAGGTCGGCGCGGGGCAGGACGCCGTCGCGGCCGACCTCGGCGAGGAGCTGGGCCACCGGGCCGGCGCCGGGCAGCTGCGCCTCGGGGTCGATGTCGTGCCAGGGGGCGAGGACGAAGGCCCGCTCATGGGCGCGCGGGTGGGGGAGCGTGAGCACCGGGTCGTCGGAGAGGACGTCGGCGTACGCCACGATGTCGACGTCGATGGTGCGCGGACCCCAGCGCTCCTCGCGGACCCGGTCGAAGGCCTCCTCGACGGCCTGGCCGCGCTCCAGCAGGGAGGCGGGGGGCAGCGTCGTCTTCACGAGGATGACGGCGTTGAAGTACGAGGGCTGGGAGTCCGCCTCGACGCCCCAGGGCTCCGTCTCGTACACCGGGGAGACGGCCTTGACCCGGAGGCCCGGGGTGTCCTCCAGGGCGTCGACGGCCCCCTGGAGGGTCTCCAGCCGGTTGCCCAGGTTGGAGCCGAGGGAGATCACGGCCATCTTGGGGTTGGAGAGCGTGACGTCGGCGGCGTCCACCTGCCGGACGACGGCGGTCGGAACCGGCTGTACGGTCGGGTCGCTCTGCCCTTCGGTGGAAAATGCAGTCATGCTCGGCTCCGGGTGATGGTGATGGTCACGTCGTCGAAGGGGACGGTGATCGGTGCGTCCGGCTTGTGCACCACGACCTCGACCTCCTGGACGCCTTCGTGCTTCAGGCACTGCTGGGCGATGCGTTCGGCGAGCGTCTCGATCAGATCGACCGGTTCGCCGGTCACCACGTCGACGACCTCCTCGGCCACCACGCCGTAGTGCACGGTGCGGGCCAGGTCGTCGGTGGCTGCCGCGGGGCGGGTGTCCAGGCCGAGCACCAGGTCGACGATGAAGGTCTGGCCCTCTTCCCGTTCCCGGGGGAAGACACCGTGGTGCCCACGGGCCTTGAGGCCGCGCAGCGCGACACGATCCACGCGAATCACTCCTGCTGTCGTTGGTCGAGAGGCACCCGGCCGCGTGCGGGCGGCGAGATGCCTTCTTTCGAATCTACCTGCGAGCACCGACAGTGCTCGCCCGTGGGGGCCGTGGACAGCGCCTCACCGGGCTGGTAGCCGCCTATACCCGGTGGTCATCGGTTCCAACCCCTACGGGTCCCGTACCCACTCACGAGAGTGTCTCCTCGTCGTCGTCCTCATCGGAATCGGTCAGGACGGGCGATCCGTGGTGGGACCAGAGTTTCCAGCCGTCGTCGGTGCGCCGGAACACGTTCGTGGCGACGACCAGCTGGCCCACGAGCGGACCCAGCGCGTTGCCCTCCTCGGCGGGGCCGCCGCTGAGGATGTTCTCGGTGCAGGTGACCAGGGCGGTGTCGTCGGTCATCGCGATGTTGACGTCGGTGAGGAAGAACTGGATGTACTCGGTGTTCGCCATGATCAGGGCGTAGCTGCGCAGTACGTCGCCGCGGCCCGTGAGCACCGGCCAGCCGGGGTGGACGCAGGAGACGGTGAGGTCCTCGCCCGGCAGCCACCGGCCGGAGAGCTCGTCGTAGTCGCCGCGTTCCAGCGCCTCGTAGAAGGCGGTGTTGGCGGCCTCGACCTCCGCGATGTCGGCGGCGGCCCGTGCGTGTTCCTCGTTCACGCGGCTCCCTCGACCGCGCGGGCGACGCGGACGGCGTCGGCGGTGGCCCGTACCTCGTGGACCCGGACCGCCCAGGCTCCGGCCGACGCGGACAGCGCGGAGACGGCCGCGGTCGCCGCGTCGCGTTCGCGGGCGGGCGGCGGGGCCGAGCCGGGCCCGGCCAGGACGTGTCCGAGGAAACGTTTGCGGGAGGCGGCCACCAGCAGCGGGCGGCCCAGCGTGTGCAGGCCGGCCAGGTGCGCGACGAGCGACAGGTCGTGGGCGGCGTCCTTCGCGAAGCCGAGGCCGGGGTCGATCACGATGCGCTCGGGGTCGACGCCGCCCGCGACCACCGCGTCCATCCGCTGCCGCAGCTCGTCGAGGACCTCGGCGACCACGTCCTCGTACACCGCGCGACTGTTCATCGACTCGCTGAAGCCGCGCCAGTGCATCACGACGAACGGGACCTCGGCGGCGGCGACGGCCGGGATCATGTCCGGGTCGGCGAGGCCGCCGCTGACGTCGTTGACCAGGGCGGCCCCGGCGGCGACGGCCTGCTCGGCGACGCGGGCGCGCATGGTGTCCACGGAGACGGTGACGCCCTCGGAGGCCAGCCCCCGCACGACCGGGACGACCCGGCGCAGCTCCTCGGCCTCGTCCACCCGGCTGGCGCCGGGGCGGGTCGACTCACCGCCCACGTCCACCAGGTCCGCGCCCTCGGACACCAGGTGCAGACCGTGCTTGACCGCGGCCGTGGTGTCGAACCAGCGGCCGCCGTCGGAGAAGGAGTCGGGCGTCACGTTGACGACGCCCATGACCGCGCAGCGGTCCCACTCCGGCAGCCCTCGGACCGTGCCCCGCGTGCGTGTCGTACTCATACCACCAGCCTAGGCCCGTCCCGTCGCCCGTCACGCCGCGCGTACCTCGTGCTCCTGGGCGCCGGGGAGCGTGTGGCCGCAGGGGCGCGGGCGGCGGGGGCGGAACGGGCGGGGCAGCGAGAGGTTCACGAAGCCCTCCGCCCGCATCGCCGCGATCCCGATGCGGGGCAGGTCGCGACTGGTGCGGAAGACCACGAAGCGGGGCTCCCAGCGGGGCTTGAACTTGGCGTTGAACTTGTACAGCGACTCGATCTGGAACCAGCGCGACAGGAAGATCAGCAGCCCCCGCCAGCAGCGCAGCACCGGTCCCGCGCCAAGCCGCTCGCCGCGGGCCAGAGCGGAGCGGAACATCGCGAAGTTCAGCGAGACCCGGGCGACGCCGAGCTTCTCGGCGGCCTGGAGCGAGGCGACGATCAGCAGCTCGTTCATGCCGGGGTCGGCCGAGCGGTCGCGCCGCATCAGCTCCAGGGACATGCCGTCCGGCCCCCAGGGGACGAAGTGGAGGACCGCCTTCAAGTCACCGTGCGGGGAGTCCTCCGTACCGGAGCCGGGCAGGTGGGCGGTGGCGATCACGCAGTCGCCGTCGGCCGGGTCGCCGATCCGGCCCAGCGCCATGGAGAAGCCGCGCTCGGTGTCGGTGCCGCGCCAGTCGGCGGCGGCGCGGCGGATCCGGGCCAGTTCGGTGTCGCCGATGTCACGTGCCCGCCGGACCCGGGTCTCGTAGCCGTTCCGTTCGATGCGCTTGACCATCTGGCGCACGTTCCGCATGGCCCGTCCGGCGAGGGAGAAATCCGCCACGTCCACCACCGCCTCGTCGCCCAGTTCCAGGGCGGTGAGGCCGGTCTCGCGGGTCCAGACCTGGCCGCCGGTCTCGCTGCAGCCCATCACGGCGGGGGTCCAGGAGTGCGCCTGTGCCTCGTCCATGAAGCGTTCGATCGCGCCCGGCCAGGCCTCCACGTCGCCGATGGGGTCGCCGCCGGCCAGCATCACCCCGGAGACGACCCGGTAGCAGACGGCGGCCTTGCCGCTGGGGGAGAAGACGACGCCCTTGTCGCGGCGGAGTGCGAAGTGGCCGAGCGAGTCCCGGCCGCCGTGCCGTTCCAGCAGGGCCCGCAGCCGGCTCTCGTCGTCCTCGGTGAGGCGGGCGGCCGGGTGTTCGGGGCGGAAGGCGAGATAGATGGTGGTGACGGCGGTGAGCAGGCCGAGGGCGCCCAGCGAGTAGGCCACGGTCCAGCTGGTGCGCCCGGCGTAGTCGACGGGCCCTTGGACGCCGAACAGGCCGTACAGCACGTGCTGGAGGCGGTCGGCGATGGACGGGTCGCCGACGACCCGGCCGGGGTGGACGCTGACGATGATCAGTCCGAGCCCCAGCGAACCGGCCCCGAGCAGCACGAAGTTGGCGAGCGCGCGCCAGCGGCTGCGGGGGTCGGGCAGCGCCCGGAACTGGTCCCGGTGGCGCACCAGCAGCCAGCAGAGCGCCAGCGACACGAGCACCCCGACGATCGAGTGGCGGTACGCGAACTGGGCCACGGCCCCCGCGGGCAGCAGGATCACCGCAGATCGCCAGGCCCGTCGCTTGTGCCGCTTCAGCCCGTGTGCGAGCAGGAGCAGCAGCATGCCCGCGCTGAGCGAGAGCGCGGCGGCGAACGGGCCGAGCGCCCCGGGGAGCACCTCGGCGAGGGTGTGCATCCGGCTGTGCCGGAAGCGGGGGAAGACCCCGGCGGCGACGTCGATCAGCCCGACGACGGTGCAGGCGGTACCGACGAGCGCCGGTACGGATTCGGGGCGCGGCCCGCGGAGCAACCGGCGTACGCGCTGCGGAACCGAAACCGACTTATCCCCATCTAGCGTGACAGACATCGCTTCCCGTGGCTTCGCGAGAGATTCGTTGAGTCCGCCGGCTGGAGCCCCACGGACGATGTGCGCCCTCTAGGACGTGGGTTGTGGAGCGCGGGTTCACCCACATTCCGGAAATTTCCCGTATCCGGCCCGCGTAAGGAATCACGGAGAAAGCACGCTCATGGGTCTCACCAGCTCCGCAGTTCTGGCGGTCGTGGCGGCGGTCGCCGTCGCGCTGTTCGCCGCCACGGTCGGGCTCTGGCCGCGGCTGGCCCGGCCCGGGGCCGCCGCGGTGTCGGGCCGGGTCGGGCTGTTGCTGGCGACCCAGTTGACGTTGTTCGTGGCGGTGGGGCTGGCCGCCAACAACGCCTTCCTCTTCTACGGTTCCTGGGCCGACCTCTTCGGCCGGCAGCAGGAACTCGGTGTGGTCACCGACCACGCGGGGAACGGGGCCGGTTCGCGGCAGACGACGCGGACCGGCACCCAGCACCCGGACGTGCCGGGCGGCCGGGTGCCCTCGGTCGGCGGGCGGATCGACCAGGTGGTCGTCTCCGGGCGGACCTCGGGCATCGAGTCCCCGGCGTACGTCTATCTGCCGCCGGAGTACTTCCGGGCGGCGTACGCCGGGCGGACGTTCCCGGCGGCCGTGGTCCTCACCGGCTACCCGGGCACGGCGGAGAACCTGCTGAAGGGGCTGCGCTATCCGCAGACGGCGCATGACCGGGTGAAGGTGGGGAAGGCCCGGCCGATGATCCTGGTGATGCTGCGGCCGACGGTCGCGCCGCCCCGGGACACCGAGTGCGTGGACGTCCCCGGGGGACCGCGGACCGAGACGTTCTTCGCGAAGGACCTCCCGGAGGCGATCTCGGGGACCTACCGGGTCGGGGAGAAGGCCCGCAACTGGGGCATCATCGGCAACTCGACCGGCGGCTACTGTGCGCTGAAGATCGGGCTGCACCACCCGGAGCGGTACGCGGCGAGCGCCGGGCTCTCCGCGTACTACAAGGCGGCCGAGGACCCGACGACGGGCGACCTGTTCCACGGGAACGAGGAGCTGCGCGACCGCGCCGACCTGATGTGGACCCTGGAGAACCGGCCGCCGTCCGGCGGTTCGTTCCTGGTGACGACGTCCCGGGAGGGCGAGGACAACCTCCGGAGCACGATGGAGTTCATCGAGAAGGTGAGGGCGCCCGCGAAGGTGTCCTCCATCGTGCTCGACAGCGGCGGGCACAACTTCACGACCTGGCGGCGGGAGATCCCACCGGCGCTGGAGTGGCTGAGCGCCCGGCTCAGCGAGAACTGATGCGGCGGGACAGCCCTTAGGGGGCGGGGATCGTCGCGACCGTCTCCACGGCGACCTCGGCGCGCGGTACGTCCTGGGCGTCCGCGTCGATGGAGCGGCGTAGGGCCTCGTGGAGCCGGGCGGGGGTCAGCACGCCGAGGAAGCGCCCCTCGCCCTCCTTGTCGATGACGGCGATCCAGCCCGCGTCGTGCTGGAGCATGGTGGCGAAGGCCTGCTTGAGGGGTGCCCCGAGCGGGAGCCAGGCCTCCATCCGGCGGGCGTGTTCGCGGACCGTGCCCTTGGCGGTGGCCGGTGCGCCACCGGTCGCCGTGCCGGTCGTGGCGTCGGCGGGGATCCAGCCGTGGAGGTTGTTCCGGCCGTCCAGGACGACGGCCCAGCGCGCGCCCTGGGACCTGAGCCGTTCGGTGGCCGTGGCCAGCGGGTCGTCGAGGTGGACGACCGGCGGCTGGTCGAGGTCGCTCTCCTCGATGGGCGTCACCGAGAGCCGCTTGAGCCCGCGGTCCGCGCCGACGAAGTCGGCCACGTACGGGGTCGCGGGGGCTCCGAGCACGGTGGCGGGGGAGTCGAACTGCTCGATGCGGCCCTGGCCGTAGACGGCGATCCGGTCGCCCAGGCGGACGGCCTCCTCGATGTCGTGCGTGACGAACAGCACGGTCTTGCGCACCTGGGCCTGGAGTTTCAGGAATTCGTTCTGGAGGCGTTCGCGGACGACCGGATCGACCGCCCCGAAAGGCTCGTCCATCAGGAGAACGGGCGGATCGGCGGCCAATGCGCGGGCCACGCCCACGCGTTGGCGCTGCCCGCCCGAAAGCTGTTCCGGATAGCGGTCGCCATAGACGGAAGGGTCGAGTCCGACGAGGTCGAGGAGTTCGGCGGCGCGTTCGCTTCCCTTTCCGCGCTTCCAGCCCAGCAGATGGGGAACGGTCGCGGTGTTCTCCAGCACCGTCTTGTGCGGGAAGAGTCCCACCTGCTGGATCACGTAGCCGATTCGACGGCGCAGTTGGACGGGATCGATGGTGGATATGTCGTCCCCGTCGAGGAATATCCCGCCCTCGGTCGGTTCGATCAGCCGGTTCACCATCTTCATGGTGGTCGTCTTGCCGCAACCGGAAGGTCCGACGAGCGTGACCAGTTCACCCTCGGCGACCTCGAACGAAAGGTCGTCGACGGCGGTGGTGCCGTCTGCGTAACGCTTGGTGACGTGCTCGAAACGGATCATGGTTCCCCATTGTGGAGGGCGTTCTGTGAAGGGCATGTTGCCGGAATGCGACAGCCTCCGCGATTGTCAGTGGTCGAGGATAGGCTCGCCAGTCATCAGTTCGATCCGGGGCGACCCGGGGCGATCCGGGGGAGAACCCGGCGTGATCCGGGCGTGATCCGGGCGCGATTCCGGGCGACGAGCGAAAGCAGGAGGTGGGGGGCGGATGGCCGAGCAGAACTGCCTGGTGACGAACGACTGGATCTGCGGGGAGTATCTGCGCTCCCGCAGCCAGGAGTTGACCGACGCGACCGTGCAGCACATCGGCATCACGGTGGTCTCGGTGCTGATCGGGCTCGCGGTCGCCTTTCCGCTGGCGCTGCTCGCCCGCCGGGGCCGGCGCTTCGCCGGGCCGGTGCTCGGGCTGACGACCGTGCTCTACACCGTGCCCTCGCTGGCGATGTTCTCGCTGCTGCTGCCCCTGTTCGGGCTGTCGGCCGCGCTCGTCGTCACGGGCCTGGTGCTCTATTCGCTGACCATCCTCGTACGCAACATCCTGGCCGGGCTCGAAGCGGTGCCCGAGGAGGCCCGGGACGCCGCGCGCGGCATGGGATACGGGCCGGGGCGGCTGCTGTGGGAGGTGGAGCTCCCGCTGGCGCTGCCCGCGGTGATGGCGGGGCTGCGGATAGCCACCGTGTCGACGGTCGCGCTGACCACGGTCGGCTCGCTCGTCGGCAAGGGTGGCCTCGGCAATCTCATCGAGGACGCGCTGCCCAGCTTCTTCAAGGCCCAGGTGCTCGCCGCCTCGGTCCTGTGCGTGCTGCTCGCGGTGGCGGCGGACCTGCTGCTGCTCGGTCTCCAGCGGGTGCTGACGCCCTGGACCCGGATATCCGGGGCGCCCCGGACGGCCGGGACGGCCGGGGGCAGGCGCACGAATCCGGACGGACCTGGCGGACCGGGCGGACCGGGCGGACCGGCGGGCCTGCCCGCCCCGGCGAAGGTGGAGGCGGGCTGACCCGTGGGAGTCATCGGTGATGCCTGGACCTGGCTGACGACCGGGGCCAACTGGTCGGGCGACGGCGGGGCCGCGCACCGGCTCGGCGAGCATCTGTACGTGAGCGGGGTCGCCCTCGCGGTGGCCTGCGCGATAGCCCTGCCGCTCGCCCTGTATCTGGGGCACATCGGCAGGGGCGGTGCGCTCGCGGTGAACATCTCCAACGTGGGGCGGGCCGTCCCGGTCTTCGCGGTGCTCGCCCTGTTCATGGTCACGCCCCTGCGCAACTCGGGTTACTGGCCCACGATCATCGCGCTGGTGCTGTTCGCGGTGCCGCCGCTGCTGACCAACGCCTATGTCGGGATGCGGGAGGTGGACCGGGCCGTGGTGGAGGCCGCGCGCGGCATGGGGATGTCGGGCGGGCAGCTCTTCGTCCGGGTCGAGCTGCCGCTCGCCTACCCGATGATCATGACCGGGCTGCGGTCCGCCGCCGTCCAGGTCGTCGCCACCGCGTCGATCGCCGCGATGGTCGGCCTCGGCGGTCTCGGCCGGATCATCACCGCCGGGTTCAACACCTACGACACGGCCCAGGTCTTCGCGGGCGCCGTCCTGGTCGCCGGACTCGCCCTGCTGGTGGAAGGGGTGCTCGTGGGCCTGGACCGGCTGCTGTCACCGCTGCGCCGCCGCCGGACCGCGTGACGGGCCTGGCAGCCCCCCAACATCCATCCCTTTGGTCACCTTTTTTCAGTTCGGACGGAGAACAGAGCATGAGCAGAACCTCTCGGACAGCCGGAGCGGTCATCGGCATGGTGGCGCTGGCAGGGTCGCTGGCGGCCTGCGGCGGCGACAGCCTGGAGAAGGAGAAGGGCTCCGGCTCCTCGGGCGGCGACAGCAAGAAGGGCTCCCTCGTCGTCGGCTCGGCCTCCTTCACCGAGTCCAAGGTGCTCGCCGAGCTGTACGCGCAGATCCTCGGCGACGCCGGGTACGACACCT
Source organism: Streptomyces sp. NPDC091287 (assembly GCF_044768525.1). Classification (NCBI taxonomy): domain Bacteria; kingdom Bacillati; phylum Actinomycetota; class Actinomycetes; order Kitasatosporales; family Streptomycetaceae; genus Streptomyces; species Streptomyces sp. NPDC091287. The sequence continues at coordinate 49,897 of NZ_JBIVUV010000012.1, read as the reverse complement.
CGATCACCACGGTGAAGAACCGCGAGCTGTACGAGCCCTCGCTGGAGAAGGGTGAGATCGACGTCGTCCCCGAATACGCCGCGACGATCACCGAATTTCTCAACGCCAAGGTGAACGGGGCGAAGAAGGCCCAGAGCACCCCCCTCGCCTCCGGAGACGCCGACGCCACGGTCGCCGCGCTGGAGAAGCTCGCGGGCCCGCTGGGCCTCAAGGTGCTCCCGGCCGGGAAGGCCGTCGACCAGAACGCCTTCGCGGTCTCGAAGGAATTCGCCGAGAAGAACAAGCTCACGACCCTTTCCGATCTGGGAAAGTCGAAGCTCAAGGTGAAGATCGCGGCGGGCGACGAGTGCGAGGTGCGGCCCTTCTGCGCACCCGGTCTGAAGAAGACGTACGGCATCGACGTCACCGGTATCGACCCCAAGGGAGTCGGCACCCCGCAGTCCAAGCAGGCCGTCCGCGACGGCAAGGTCGAGCTGGTCCTGACGACCACCACGGACGCGGTGCTGGACGGGCTGGTCTTCCTGGAGGACGACAAGAAGCTGCAGAACGCCGACAACGTCCTGCCGGTCCTCAATGCCGAGGACGCGGGCGCCCCGGAGATCGCCGACGCGCTCGGAAAGCTCACCGACGCGCTCACCACGGAGGATCTCGCGGAGCTGAACCGCAAGGTCGACGCCGAGCGCGAGAAGCCCGCCGACGTGGCCAAGGAGTATCTGGAGTCGAAGGGTCTGATCAAGAAGTAGGGCTCGGGCTACGGGTCATTTCGGGGGCCGCGAGGTAACCGGCGGGGAACAGATTGCCGAGCGGCCCCCAAGTGGCGCGTACACACGGTAAATTTCAGGCCATGCCACGTGGACGCCACCGCCATTCGCCGCCCCTTCACAGAATCCTGCCGCCCTCCGTGGTGGCGGGAGTGTCGGTCGTCGGTGCCGCCGGCGCCTGGCTCCTGGCCGAACCCCTGGTCCTGCGCGGCCTGGTGGCCGCGGTGGCGGCCGCCGCCGTCACCGGCGCGTATCTGATGCGCAGCTGGGACCGGGCGGCGGGGCTGCGGGTCGCCGAGCTGACCCGGGCCCGCGCCAGTGACGAATGGCGGGCCGAGGAGCGGATAGCCGAGCTGGAGCAGGATCTGGAGGAGTCGCGCGAGCTGCGCACCCGTCTGGAGACCAAGCTCCGCCGCAAGCGCGTCGAGCTCGCGGGGCTGCGCGGGGAGCACGCCGGACTGCTGCGCCGCTACGCCAACGCCGAGACCGAGCGGGCCAGCGCGCTGGAGGGCCGCAGGCAGCTCGCCATCGAGGCGGCCGCCCCCAAGGAGCTGCTGCCCGCGCGGTCCACGCCGACCCCCGAGTCGTACCGGCGCGCGGACGAGGCCCTGATGAACCTCACGCGCAACGCGGCGCTCCAGGAGACCCGCCGGACGGTGGAGGCGGTCCGGCGGCGACAGGCGGCCGTCGACGACCGGCACCAGGACACGGAGGGGGAAGGCCCGCAGGGGAAGCACGCGGCGGCCCCCGGGGCGGGCGAGCACCGGGACCACCAGCACCGCCGCCCCTCCACCCCCCTGCCCGCCCCGGCGCTCCCGAGCGTGAAGGCCCCGGCCTCCATCGCGCCGGTGCCCGTGCCGCGCGCGATCCCAGCCGCCTCGGCCGTCGTCCCGTACGGTGCGCGCCGCAACCTGGCACCCCAGGGCAACTTCGACTTCTTCGGCGCCCAGAACGCCCAGAACGCCCAGAGCACCGAGCACACCGAGCACACCGAGCACGCCCAGAAGGTCAACGCCGTGATCGAGTCCGTGCAGAACGAGGACCTCGCGGACGTCGTCGGCGAGGAGGCGCTCGCCGCCCACCGCACGGGAGCCGTCGACAACCGGGCCGTGGGCAAGGTCATCGACCTCACCGCGCACGACGAGACCGAGCAGATCGAGGTGGCGGAACTGCGCGGCGCGGTCTGAGCGCCCGAGGCTCCGAGAACGCCCCAGGCCTCAGGCCCCATACTCGTCACTCGTCCAACTGCTCGTCGATCTACTTGTCGATGTCGCCGACGACGAAGAACAGCGAGCCCAGGATCGCCACCATGTCGGCGACCAGGGTGCCCGGCAGCAGCTCGGTGAGCGCCTGGATGTTGTTGAACGAGGCCGAGCGCAGCTTCAGCCGGTAGGGCGTCTTCTCGCCCTTGGACACCAGGTAGTAGCCGTTGACGCCGAGCGGGTTCTCCGTCCAGGCGTAGGTGTGGCCCTCGGGCGCCTTGAGCACCTTGGGCAGCCGCTGGTTGATCGGCCCCGGTGCCAGGTGGGCCATCCGGTCCAGGCAGGCGTCCGCCAGGTCCAGGGAGTTGAGGGTCTGCTCCAGCAGGCACTCGAAGCGGGCCAGACAGTCGGCCTCGGTCCGGGTGACGACCTTCAGCGTGTCCTGGAGCTCCCCGTACGCGAGATAGGGCTCGTCGCGCCGCAGGTCGAAGTCGACGCCCGAGGCGCGGGCGATCGGCCCCGACACTCCGTACGCGTGCACCGCCGCGGCGGACAGCACGCCCACGTCGCGCGTACGGCCCCGGAAGATCTCGTTGCCGAGGACGAGGTTCTCGTACACGTCCATGCGGGAGCGGACGGAGGCGACGGCGTCGCGGACGCGGCCGGCCCAGCCCGCCGGGACGTCCTCCTTGAGTCCGCCGACCCGGTTGAACATGTAGTGCATCCGCCCGCCGGAGACCTCCTCCATCACCGCCTGGAGCTCCTCGCGCTCCCGGAAGGCGTGGAAGACCGGGGTGATGCCGCCGAGTTCGAGGGGGTAGGAGCCGAGGAACATCAGGTGGTTGAGGACCCGGTTCAGCTCGGCGAGCAGCGTCCGCGTCCACACGGCGCGCTCGGGGACCTCCATGCCGAGCATCCGCTCGACGGCCATCACCACGCCCAGCTCGTTCGAGAACGCGGAGAGCCAGTCGTGGCGGTTGGCGAGCATGATGATCTGCCGGTAGTCGCGCGCCTCGAAGAGCTTCTCCGCGCCCCGGTGCATATAGCCGATGACCGGCTCCGCGTGCTGTACGCGCTCGCCGTCCAGCACGATCCGCAGCCGGAGGACCCCGTGCGTCGAGGGGTGCTGGGGACCGATGTTCAGCACCATGTCGGTGCTCTCCGCCGCTCCGCCGATGCCGATCGTCGTCTCCGTCATGCGGGACAGTATTCCCTGACGACGGCCCGCCGCGGGGGTCACCCGCGATCCGGCCGCACCGGCCCCACCCGGTGCAGCAGCCAGCCGAAGTCGCCGAGGCCGCCGCGGGCCGTCAGCTCCGCCGCCTCGCCCGCGGCCGCCAGCGCGGTGACGTAGCCCGCCGGATCGGTCGCGGCCAGGCCGATCGGCGGCCGGTCGCCGCCGACGCCCAGCCGGTGCAGCGCCGCCCGCTGGTCGGTCAGTTCGGCGGCCGCCTGCCCGGCCGCCGCCGCGCAGGCGTCCAGCGCCACGTGCGCGGTCAGGTCGCAGGAGCCGTCCGGCACCGGGCGCACCTCGCGCCCGCCCCGGAAGCCGGTCAGCGTCCCGAAGGGCGGCCGGGCGCCCCGTACATGGGCGTAGTCCACCGCCACCGCGAGGCCGGCGGTGAGGGAGCCGACCGCCCGCGCCCAGGCCGCGTCCCTGGTCCGGCCGATCTCCGCCCGTTCGCCCGGCGCGGTCAGCGGCCACCAGCGCTCCAGCCACGCCGCGTCCGCCCCGCTCACCGCCTCGCCGAGGCGCTCCGCGCCGTCCGAGGTCCGCACCTGGACGTACCGGGGGACGCCGTCCGCGTCCGCCTCCGCCACCTCGGCCGGAACGTTGTCCAGCCACTCGTTGGCGAACAGCAGCCCGGTGACCCCCGCGGGCGGCTCCGCGCACCACTCGATCCGGGGGTCCAGGCCCGGCGGCCGGGCGGCGACCTCGACGGCGTACGCGGTCACGTCCGGCCCCCCGGGCAGCGCGGCCAGCGCCGCCAGGACTCCGGTCAGCAGCTCGCCGCGGCCCGCCCCGACGTCGACCAGTGCGACCGTGCCGGTGCCCAGCTCCCGCGCCGTTCCGGTCAGCAGCCGGGCCACCGCCGCCGCGAAAAGGGGCGAGGCGTGGACCGACGTACGGAAGTGGCCCGCCGGCCCCTCCGGGCTCCGCAGCGGGCTGCGATAAAAGCCCTCATCTCCGTACAGAGCGGCCTGAGCCGCCTCCCGCCACCCGCGCCACTCGTCCGTCACGTAGGCAAGTCTCCACCTTGGGGAGTACGGTCCCAGGACCCGGATCGACCCTCCGGTTGACCCGGGCACCGATCCGCTGTCCCTACGCTGGGTTACGTGCAGCGCCTCTACGATTTCATCCGCAGACACCCGACGGGCGTCGACGTCTTCTGGGCCGTCTTCCTCCTCGGGCTCTCCGGCATGTCGATGGTGTCGGGCATGTACGACGCGGGGCGCGAGCAGATCGTCGCCGTTCCGGTGATGCTGGGGCTCTCCACGGTGGTGGCGCTGCGCCGCAAGGCCCCGGAGAAGATGCTGCTGCTGGCCATCCTGGTGGGCGTCGTGCAGCTGGTGTTCGACGTCCGGCCGGGCATCGGGAACTTCGCGATGCTGGTGATCACCTACACCGTGGCCACGGTCGGCGAGCGCTGGGCGTCCCGGCTCGCCCTGGTGTGCAGCCTGAGCGCGGCGGCCCTGTCCCAGCTGCGGTGGGAGGCCGAGCCCGGGGGATCCTGGGCCCAGGTGGTCTTCGTGACGATCATCATGACCGTGCCGTTCGTGCTGGCCTGGGTGCTCGGGGACTCGCTGCGGACCCGGCGGGCCTACTTCGACCAGCTGGAGGAGCGTGCCGCCCGCCTGGAGCGGGAACGGGAGGCGCAGTCCAAGGTCGCGGTCGCCGCCGAGCGGGCCCGGATCGCCCGCGAGCTGCACGACGTCGTCGCGCACAACGTGTCCGTGATGGTGGTCCAGGCCGACGGCGCCGCCTATGTCATGGACGCCGCCCCCGACCAGGCCAAGCAGGCCCTGGAGACCATCTCCAGCACCGGCCGCCAGGCACTCGCGGAGATGCGGCGGCTGCTGGGGGTGCTGCGGACCGGTGACGCCCCGGAGAGCGGGGAGTACGTCCCCCAGCCCGATGTGGAGCAGATCGAGGACCTGGTCGCGCAGGTGCGGCAGACCGGCCTGGTGGTCGACTTCAAGGTGGAGGGCACGCCCCGCCCGCTGCCCAGCGGCGTGGAGCTGACCGCGTACCGGGTCGTCCAGGAGGCCCTGACGAACACCCGCAAGCACGGCGGACCCGACGCCGGGGCCAGCGTCCGGCTGGTCTACTTCGACGACGGCCTCGGGCTGCTGATCGAGGACGACGGCCGGGGCGCTGCGCACGAACTGTACGAGGACGGCGGCGCGGACGGCGCCGGGCACGGGATGATCGGGATGCGGGAGCGGATCGGCATGGTCGGCGGCACTCTGGACGCGGGGCCCCGGCCCGGCGGCGGATTCCGGATCAGCGCCCTGCTGCCGCTCAAGCCACCGGGCTGATCCGCCGCCGCCCGGTCGACCTGCCTTTCACGACCACGGCGACCACGGCGACCACCACGACGATCACGACCACCACGACCGACCCCAGGACAGGACACGATCCCCATGACCCCGGCCATCCGCGTGATGCTCGTCGACGACCAGGTGCTGCTGCGGACCGGTTTCCGGATGGTGCTCGCGGCCCAGCCCGACATGGAGGTCGTGGCCGAGGCCGGGGACGGGGCGGAGGCGATCGAGATCCTGCGGTCCACCGCCGTCGACGTGGTGCTGATGGACGTCCGCATGCCCCGGCTGGACGGCGTCGAGGCGACCCGCCGCATCTGTGCGCAGCAGGACCCGCCGAAGGTGCTCATCCTGACCACCTTCGACCTCGACGAGTACGCGTTCTCCGGGCTGAAGGCGGGGGCCAGCGGCTTCATGCTCAAGGACGTGCCGCCGGCCGAGCTGCTCGCCGCGATCCGTTCGGTGCACAGCGGCGACGCGGTCGTCGCCCCGTCGACCACCCGCCGGCTGCTCGACCGCTTCTCGCCGATGCTGCCCAGCGGCGACAAGGAGCCGAAGAACAAGCACGTCGGCAAGCTCACCGAGCGGGAACGGGAAGTCATGCTCCTGGTCGCCCAGGGCCTGTCGAACGGGGAGATCGCGGCCCGGCTCGTGCTCTCCGAGGCCACGGTCAAGACGCACGTCGGCCGCATCCTCACCAAGCTGAACCTCCGCGACCGGGTCCAGGTCGTCGTCCTCGCCTACGAGACCGGCCTGGTCCGGGCCGGCGGCGGCGCGGGCTGAGAGCCTGACGGCTCAGCGCAGGACGCCCTCCAGGAAGTCGCTGCCGAGCCGGGCGACGACCGTCAGGTCCAGCTGGTGCAGGACGTAGCGGCCGCGGCGGCGCGTCGTGACCAGGCCCGCCTTCTTGAGCATGGAGAGATGGCGGGAGACCTCGGGGGAGGTGATGCCGTTGGAGTCGGCCAGCTCGCCGGTGGTGTACGGGGAGCGGGCCAGGTTGCGGCAGAGCCGCATCCGCATCGGGTGGGCCAGGGCCTCCAGGCGCAGTTGGAGCAGTTCCACGGAGGCGGGCGCCGGCAGGTCGGGCAGATGGACCGGGTAGTGGATCACCGGCCGCCAGCCCGGGGCGTGCAGCACCATCAGATGCGGCCAGCCGAAGCTGGTCGGGATGAGCGTCAGGCCCCGGCCGACGCCCGGGTCGACGGCGGTGGTCCGGCCCTCGGAGAGCTTGTCGACGTTGATCCGGCCCGCGCCCTCGTCCAGCGTCACGGCGGCCGACACCGCCCCGACCGCGTCGGCCAGTCCCTTGCGCCGCAGCAGCTCCGTCTTGTGCCGGGCGTCGGCGACCAGCTGGACGGAGACCCGGCGCCAGGTGTCGGCGAAGAACGCCTGGTCGCAGTCCTCGAAGAGCCGCCGGACCCAGCCGCGTACGGAGGCGGGGTCGGCCAGCAGCCGCCGGGTGAAGTCCATCTGCTGCGGGCCGCGAGCCGCCGCCAGGTCCAGGGCGCGGCCCCGCATCCCCGCGTCGTTCAGCGGTGACGGCGACCCGGCCCCGTAATGGCTGGCGCAGGTGAACTCCAGGGCCGCGGCGACGAACCGTTCGTCGTCCAGTCGGTCCAGCAGGTCCAGGTCCTCGGCGAGCGTCGCCCCGGTCCTGCCGTCGCCGCCCCGGATCCCGGCGAACGGCATGAACACGTCGGAGAAGGTGTTCCGCCAGAGGAACTCCGCCTCCAGCAGCCGGTCCGCGAGATCGGGCTCCAGGGCCGTCGCGGTCGCGGTGGCCCAGCCGTGCAGCCCCGGATGGTGTCCGGGCTCGGAGAGCGCGTGCAGGGCGAGGCCCAGTTCGGCCAGGGGAGAGGTCGCGAAAACGACGCGGTCGGCGGGCAGGCCCGCGATGTCTATGTGCACGCTCACCTCTCCATAGTGGGGGTACGCGGGCGGGCCGTCGTGCCATTTGACGGGGGCCGTCAATCCATGCGCGGTGCCGCCGTGACCCGCACAGGCTGGGCCGCGTGAACGCCACCCAGCAGCACCTGCTCGACCTCCACCGCGCGGCCCGCCTGTCGCAGCCCGCGCCCCCGCCCCCGGGCCGCCACGACCGCTCGGTCCTGCGCGACCTGTACCGGCGCCTCCGCAGACCCGCCACACCCAGCGAGCCCGGCACACTCAGCGAGCCCCACACACCCGGCGAGCCCGGCACACTCAGCGAGCCCGGCACACCCAGCCCGTCCGGCGTTTGAGGACGGAACCCCGAGGCCGGGGCCCGGCCACTCGACAGGGCCCGGAGGCCGGGCAGCCCCCGCCCTACCGCGCCACGTACCCCACGAACCCCGCCACCGCGTCCCGTACATCCTCGGCAGACCACTCAAGACCCGCCCCCGCCACCGTCACCTCGGTGCACGAGACCCCGGGCGGCAGCCCCGTCCCGGCCGATCCCGCGAACCAGCGCCGGAACAGCGTCACGCCCGTCTCCTCGGCCTGCCGCACCGACGCCTCGTCCAGCACATCGGCCCCGTACGGCAGCCAGACCTGGAACTGATGGGTGTGCGGCGGCTCCGGACGCACCCGGAACCACGGCACCCCCGACGCCGCGAACCCCTCCGCCAGCGCCCCGGCCACCACCTTGGCGTGCGCCACGTAGTCCGGCAGCCTCGGCAGCTCCCGCTCCAGGCCCAGCAGCGCGGACAGCGCCGCCGGGTACTGCTGGAAGAGCTGCCCCCCGTACCGGTGGCGCCACACCCGGGCCTCCTCCACCAGCGTCGAGGGGCCCGCCAGCACCGCGCCCGACAGCCCGTCCAGGGACTTGTAGAACGACACGTACACGCTGTCCGCGAGGGCGGCGATCTCCGACATCTCCCGCCCGAAGTGCGGCGCGCACTCCCACAGCCGCGCCCCGTCGAAGTGGACCACCGCGTCCCGCTCCCGGGCCGCCTCCACCACCGCCGTCAGCTCCTCCCAGGACGGCAGTACGAACCCGGCGTCCCGCAGCGGCAGCTCCAGCATCAGCGTCCCGAACGGCTCGGGGAACTCCCGGACCTCCTCGGCGTTCGGCAGCCTCGGCTCCGACGTCGGATGCACCGTGCGCAGCCCGCTCACCGCGCCCAGTGCCCCGCCCTCGTGCAGCTCCGGGTGGGACAGGGGGTGCAGCGCCACCGTCGCGTCGCCCGTGCGCCCCGCCCAGCACCGCAGTGCGATCTGCTGGGCCATCGTCCCGGTCGGGAAGAACGCCGCCGCCTCCATCCCCAGCAGCCCGGCCACCCGCCGCTCCAGATCGGCGACGACCCCGCCCCCGTACACATCGGTCCAGTCCTCCGGATCGTGTACGGAAGGGGAGTCGGCGGCCAGCGCCGCCAGCCGCTCGCCCAGCGTGCCGTCCGCGCCCACCCGGGCCAGCGTCCGCCGCGAGGCCCGCCACGCGGTCAGCCGTCGCCGTCGCCGCTCCTGCTCATCCATGGTCACCATGGGACGATCATCACCCGGGCCTCCCACCGCGCGCCCGCCGATTTCCGCCTGCCCGGAGTCCGGCCCGGGGCAGGCCCGGAGCTGGGTCCGGGGTCAGGGCCGGAAAGTTATCCACAGGCTGTGGGCGGCTGGAGGGCTTCGCCGAAACGCTGGCGTAGCATGCAGAGAAATCGTCCGGTACCCCCCGCGGACTGGAACGGAAGGCCATCGCCGCGTGAACTCACCAGTTTCGAAGGAACCCCTCGACGCGAGGGACCGCCCCGCCCGACTCACGGTCGGCGTCGTCGGCGCGGGCCGGGTCGGACCCGCCCTCGCCGCGTCCCTCCGCCTCGCCGGACACCGCCCGGTAGCCGTGTCCGGCGTCTCCGACGCCTCCCGGCGCCGCGCCGCCGAGCTGCTCCCCGACGTGCCCCTGGTGGAGCCCGCCGAGGTGCTGGCCCGCGCCGAGCTGGTGCTGCTGACCGTCCCCGACGACGTGCTGCCCACGCTGGTCGAGGGCCTCGCCGAGACCGGCGCCGTACGGCCGGGCCAGCTGCTCGTCCACACCTCCGGGCGGTACGGGGCGAGGGTGCTGGACCCCGCGCTGCGGGCCGGGGCCCTGCCGCTCGCGCTGCACCCCGCGATGACGTTCACCGGCACCGCCGTCGACGTGCAGCGGCTCGCGGGCTGCTCCTTCGGCGTCACCGCCCCCGAGGAGCTGCGGCTCGCCGCCCAGGCCCTGGTCATCGAGATGGGCGGCGAGCCCGAGTGGATCGCCGAGGAGTCCCGCCCGCTCTACCACGCGGCCCTCGCCCTCGGCGCGAACCACCTGGTCACCCTGGTCGCCCAGTCGATGGAGCTGCTGGCCAAGGCCGGGGTCGCCGCCCCCGACCGGATGCTCGGCCCGCTGCTCGGCGCGGCCCTGGACAACGCCCTGCGCTCCGGCGACGCCGCGCTGACCGGCCCGGTCGCCCGGGGTGACGCGGGGACGGTCGCCGCCCACATCGGCGAGCTGCGCGAGCACGCCCCGCAGGCGGTGGCCGGATACATCGAGATGGCCCGCGCCACGGCCGACCGGGCGCTCGCCCACGGCCTGCTCAAGGCCGAGTTGGCCGAGGACCTCCTCGGCGTCCTGGCCGACCAGGAACGCCGCCCCGGCGGCCCCGGACCGGGGGAGACCCGATGACGCCGATCACCAGCCGGACGATCACCAGCCGGACGATCACCAGCCGTACGGCACCGGCCCCGGCGCCGATCACCGGCTGTACGGGACCGGGGGAGACCCGATGACGCGCACGGTCCGGCCCGCCCTCCTGCGCACCGCCGCCGAGCTGGACGCGCTGTCCCGCCCCGCCGGGGCCGGGCGGGCCGTCGTCATGACGATGGGCGCGCTCCACGAGGGCCACGCCGCCCTGATCCGGGCCGCCCGCGCGGCGGCCGGCGCGGACGGCCAGGTCGTGGCCACCGTCTTCGTGAACCCGCTCCAGTTCGGCGAGGCCGCCGACCTGGACCGCTATCCGCGCACCCTGGACGCCGACCTGGAGATCGCCGCGGCGGCGGGGGCCGACGCGGTCTTCGCCCCCGGCGTGGACGAGGTCTACCCCGGCGGAGAGCCCCAGGTCCGGATCGCCGCCGGCCCCATGGGCGAGCGCCTCGAAGGCGCGGCCCGCCCCGGGCACTTCGACGGGATGCTCACCGTCGTCGCCAAGCTCCTCCACCTCACCCGCCCCGACGAGGCGTTCTACGGGCAGAAGGACGCCCAGCAGCTCGCCCTGATCCGCCGCATGGTCCGCGACCTGAACTTCGGCGTCCGCATCACCGGCGTGCCCACCGTCCGGGACGCGGACGGCCTCGCGCTCTCCAGCCGCAACCGCTTCCTGACCGCCGAGGAGCGGCACACCGCGCTCGCCCTGCCCCGCGCCCTGTTCGCGGCCCGCGACCGGCTCGCCGCCCAGCAGGCGCTGCACGAGCGGGCCCGGGCCACCGCGCCCGGCGGCGACCGGGCCGCCGGGCTCAACCGGCTCGGCGAGGCCCGCGCCGCCGCCGACGCCCAGGCCGTGGCGCTGGCCCGGCCCAACGGGGCGCCCGCCGCCGTCCGGGCCGCCGCGCGGACGGTCCTGGAGGAGGCCGCCGCCCGGGACCGGATTCCGCTCGCCCTGGACTATCTCGCCCTGGTGGACCCGGCGGACTTCACCGAGATCCCGGACGACCGCGAGAGCGGGGAGGCGATCCTCGCCGTCGCGGCCCGGGTCGGGGACACCCGCCTCATCGACAACATCCCCCTCACCTTCGGAGCCCTGACGTGACCGGAATACGGCTGACCGCCCCCGCCCCCGGCTGGGCCATCGACGCGGACGTCGTGGTGGTCGGCTCCGGTGTCGCCGGGCTCACCACGGCGCTGCGCTGCGCCGCCGCCGGCCTGGACACCGTCGTCGTCACCAAGGCCCGCCTCGACGACGGCTCGACCCGCTGGGCCCAGGGCGGCATCGCCGCCGCACTCGGCGAGGGCGACACCCCCGAGCAGCACCTCGACGACACCCTCGTCGCGGGCGCGGGCCTCTGCGACGAGGAGGCCGTGCGCACCCTGGTCACCGAGGGCCCCGACGCCGTACGCCGGCTGATCGACACCGGCGCGCACTTCGACACCACCGACAGCGGCGACATCGCGCTGACCCGCGAGGGCGGCCACCACCGCCGCCGCATCGCCCACGCGGGCGGCGACGCGACCGGTGCGGAGATCTCCCGCGCCCTGGTCGGCGCGGTCCGCGAGGCCGCCCTGCACACCATCGAGAACGCCCTGGTCCTGGATCTGCTCACGGACGCCGAAGGCCGTACGGCGGGCGTCTCGCTGCACGTCATGGGCGAGGGCCAGCACGACGGCGTCGGCGCGGTCCGGGCCCCCTCGGTCGTCCTGGCCACCGGCGGCATGGGCCAGGTCTTCTCCGCCACCACCAACCCCCCCGTCTCCACCGGCGACGGGGTGGCGCTCGCGCTGCGGGCCGGGGCGGAGGTCTCCGACCTGGAGTTCGTCCAGTTCCACCCGACCGTCCTGTTCCTCGGCGCGGACTCCGAGGGCCAGCAGCCGCTGGTCTCCGAAGCCGTACGCGGCGAGGGCGCGCATCTCGTCGACGGCGACGGCGTCCGCTTCATGCTCGGACAGCACGAGCTGGCCGAGCTGGCCCCCCGCGACATCGTCGCCAAGGCCATCACCCGCCGCATGCTCGACCGCGGCACCGAGCACATGTATCTCGACGCCCGGCACTTCGGGGCGCGGATGTGGGAGCAGCGCTTCCCCACCATCCTGGCCGCCTGCCGGTCCCACGGCATCGACCCGGTGACCGAGCCGATCCCGGTCGCCCCGGCCGCGCACTACGCCTCCGGCGGCGTCCGCACCGACCTGCGGGGCCGCACCACCGTCCCCGGCCTGTACGCCTGCGGCGAGGTCGCCTGCACCGGTGTGCACGGGGCCAACCGCCTCGCGTCCAACTCCCTCCTGGAGGGCCTGGTCTTCGCCGAGCGCATCGCCGCCGACATCGCCGGGGCCCGCCCGCCCCGCACCGAACCGGCCGGGAGCCCGGACGCCGACGGCCCCGTCCCGCTGCTGGCCCCCGAGGCCCGTGCGGCGATCCAGCGCACCATGACCCGGGGCGCCGGAGTCCTGCGCTCCGCCGACAGCCTGGCCACCGCCGCCGAGGAGCTGGAGGCCCTGCACCGCGACGCCGCCGCCGACGCGGAGGGGCCGAGAGACGCCAAGGCGGTCGTCCCCGGGGTCGACGCCTGGGAGGTCACCAACCTGCTCCTGGTCTCCCGGGTCCTGGTCGCCGCCGCCCGGGACCGCGAGGAGACCCGCGGCTGCCACTGGCGCGAGGACCGGCCCGACCGCGACGACGCCCACAGCCGCCGTCACCTGGTCGTCCGTATCGCGCCGGACCGCACCCCGGTCGTCCACCGCACGGAGACCGCCGCGTTCCCGCCCGTACGCCCGTCGGATTGAGCAGACTGCTGGAAGCAGCCGCACCGCCGCACACCACAGGGCGGCACCGGCGGCACACGAGAAGCACCCGCCCTACCCGCACCACCCGCCACGCCCCCGAGGAGCCGTCACCGTGAGCACGCCCGAAGAGAATCCGCGCCCCACACCCGTGGACGTACCGCTGATCAGCGTCGGCGCGCCCGCATCCTCCGTACCGGCGGAAGGCGGCTGCGGCGACGGCTGCGGCTGCGGTGGTGACGAGGGGTTCGACCCCGAAGCCCTGGAGTGCGGCCTGGACCCCGCGCTCGCCCTGCTGCTGGCCCGGGCGGGGCTCGACCCCGTCCAGGTCGAGGACGTCGCCCATGTGGCGATCGAGGAGGACCTCGACGGCGGGGTGGACGTCACGACCGTGGCGACCGTCCCCGAGGACGCCGTGATCACCGGTGACTTCACCGCCCGCGAGGCGGGCGTGGTCGCCGGGCTCCGGGTCGCCGAGGCGGTCCTGTCGATCGTCTGCACCGAGGAGTTCGAGGTCGAGCGGCACGTCGAGGACGGCGACCGGATCGCCCCCGGCGAGAAGCTGCTGACCGTCACCACCCGCACCCGCGACCTGCTGACCGGCGAACGCAGCGCGCTGAACCTGCTCTGCCGCCTCTCGGGCATCGCGACCGCCACCCGCGCCTGGGCGGACGTGCTGGAGGGCAGCAAGGCCAAGGTCCGCGACACCCGCAAGACGACGGCGGGCCTGCGCGCGCTGGAGAAGTACGCGGTGCGCTGCGGCGGCGGCGTCAACCACCGGATGTCGCTCTCCGACGCGGCCCTGGTCAAGGACAACCACGTGATCGCCGCGGGCGGCGTCGCCGAGGCCTTCAAGCGGGTCCGCGCCGAGTTCCCCGAGCTGCCCATCGAGGTCGAGGTCGACACGATGGACCAGGTCCGTGAGGTGCTGGACGCGGGCGTCGACCTGATCCTGCTGGACAACTTCACCCCGGCCGAGACCGCCGAGGCCGTCGCCCTGGTCGACGGCCGGGCGATCCTGGAGTCCTCCGGCCGCCTGACCCTCGACTCGGCCCGCGCCTACGCCGACGCGGGCGTCGACTACCTCGCGGTCGGGGCGCTCACCCACTCCTCGCCGATCCTCGACATCGGCCTGGACTTCCGCGACGCCGACGCCACCGACGGGGCCGACGCCTGATGCTGCTCACCATCGACGTCGGCAACACGCACACGGTCCTCGGCCTCTTCGACGGCGAGGAGATCGTCGAACACTGGCGGATCTCCACGGACGCCCGCCGCACCGCCGACGAGCTGGCCGTCCTGCTCCAGGGACTGATGGGCATGCACCCGCTGCTCGGCATGGAGCTGGGCGACGGCATCGAGGGCATCGCGATCTGCGCCACCGTCCCCTCGGTCCTGCACGAACTGCGCGAGGTCACCCGCCGCTACTACGGCGACGTCCCCGCCGTCCTGGTGGAGCCCGGCGTCAAGACGGGCGTGCCGATCCTGATGGACAACCCCAAGGAGGTCGGCGCGGACCGCATCATCAACGCGGTCGCCGCCGTCGAGCTGTACGGGGGCCCGGCGATCGTCGTCGACTTCGGCACCGCCACCACCTTCGACGCGGTCTCCCCGCGCGGCGAGTACACCGGCGGGGTGATCGCCCCCGGCATCGAGATCTCGGTCGAGGCCCTCGGCGTCAAGGGCGCCCAGCTCCGCAAGATCGAGCTGGCCCGGCCGCGCAGCGTGATCGGCAAGAACACCGTCGAGGCCATGCAGTCCGGCATCGTCTACGGCTTCGCGGGCCAGGTCGACGGGGTGGTGGCCCGGATGAAGAAGGAGCTGGCCGCCGACCCGGACGACGTCACCGTCATCGCGACGGGCGGCCTTGCTCCGATGGTGTTGGGGGAGTCCTCGGTCATCGACGAGCACGAGCCGTGGCTGACGCTCATCGGGCTGCGCCTGGTGTACGAGCGGAACGTCTCCCGGTCGTAGGGGGCGTCCTGCCGAAACCGGGCGGTAGCTGCGGCAACGGCCGGGGCCGGGGGCCGGGACACCGTCGGGGTACGCCGCGCCACCGACGACCAGTTAAACGGATTTTGTCCATTTAGCACGTATTGTCGCGTTATGCCCACGCCCTACGGTTCACGAGGCGGCATGGCGTTCAGCGCGGACGAGCTGCGGGTGCTCCGACGTGCCCTCGCCATCGCCCTCCACCCCATGCCCCTGTCCGACGAGGACGTCCAGGACTGCCTGCGGCTCGCCGGCTCCGTGGACGAGGCGGCCGGCGAGGCGGGTCGGCTGCGAGCGTTCCTCCTCGCCGACCTCGCCCGCTACCGCAACGCCCTCCCCGGCTCCGCCGCCGGCTACCTGGAGCTGCTCCAGGACGCCCTGGCGGCCGGCTACGACCCCCGCCCGGACGATCTGGCCGCCCTGCGGGCCCTGCGCGGCGGGCGGCTCGCGGCGGCCCTCCTGGAGCGCTGTCAGGTGCTCGCCGAGCGTTCCGTACGAGCCCGGCTCGCCGGCCGCTCCGCCGGGCTCACGGCCCCCGGCCCCCGCAGCCGGCTGCTCGCCCTGCCCGGCGGCCGCGCCGCCGACCGGGAACCGGACCGGCCCAGGACCCCGGCCGCCCCTGACCGGCCGCAGAAACCGGGCGACCGCCCGATGCCCAAGCCCTCCGAGGTCTTCCCGCCGCGCCGCCGTCCCGCGCCGCCGCCGTCCGAGGAGCGGGCGGCAGGCTGACCCCGTGCGGCGTCCGACGCGGCGGCCTCCCACCGGGAGGTCGCCGCGTCCGGCCGTCGCGGGCTCGCTACTCTGGACGGCATGGACTACGTATCCGCGCTCGTGCCCCCCGTGGTGATGGCCGTCTTCTTCATCGCCCTGATCATGATCATCGTCAAGAGCCAGGGCGGTCCGAACAAGACCAAGGAGGACGCCGTGGTGGACGCGGCGCTCGCCCGTGCGGAATCCGTAAAGCAGACCGCTCGTCCGGAGAATGCCTGATCGCGCGAGCGGCCCGTCCGCCCCGCAATCCTCCCGCCGCGCACCCCCGGAGCGCACCCCCGGAGCGCACGACTCATCGGAGCCGTGCGCTCTTTCGCTGGGTAAATACCAGAACATTCAGGACATCTGGCACTAAAGTGATCCTGTGCCCCGCCAATTGGGAGACCTCGAAGACGCCGTGATGACACGCGTCTGGCAATGGAACCGACCGGTCACTGTGCGGGAAGTCCTTGAGGACCTTCAGCAGGAACGGTCCATCGCCTACACGACCGTGATGACGGTAATGGACAATCTCCATCAGAAGGGCTGGGTCCGCAGGGAAGTCGACGGCCGGGCCTATCGATATACGGCCGTCTCCACCAGGGCCGCCTACTCGGCCGCACTGATGAACGAAGCCTGGTCACGCAGCGACAACCCCGCCGCCGCTCTTGTCGCGTTCTTCGGCATGATGTCCGCCGAACAGCGCGAAGCACTGCAGGACGCTGTCCGCATGGTTTCCCCCAACCCCGCCGAAACCCCCGGCAACCCCGCGGAACCGACCGCCGGTGCCACCGGAGATGACGCCCCGGCCGATGACGTGGAGCCGGAGAGCGGGAGATAGCGTCGGGGCATGTCCTCAGAGCAGCCGCAAAACGATCCGGATACCGAACTCCATACCGACCCGTCGGTAAATAAGCCCGCCATCACCGTCCGACGGGCCAGGACGAGTGATGTCGCGTCCGTACGACGACTCCTCGACGGGTACGTGTCCGGAGGCATCCTGCTCGACAAAGCGACCGTCACCCTTTACGAGGACATCCAGGAGTTCTGGGTCGCGGAACGCGACGAGGACGCGACGGTCATCGGCTGCGGCGCACTTCATGTCATGTGGGAAGACCTGGCGGAAGTGCGGACCCTTGCCGTCGACCCCCGCATCAAGGGCGCGGGAGTCGGGCACCACGTACTCGACAAGCTCTTGCAGACCGCGCGATGGCTCGGTGTCCGCAGGGTTTTCTGTCTCACCTTCGAAGTGGACTTCTTCGCGAAGCACGGCTTCGTCGAGATCGGTGAGACGCCTGTTGACACCGATGTCTACAGTGAGCTGCTGCGTTCGTACGACGAGGGCGTCGCGGAGTTCCTCGGTCTCGAACGAGTGAAGCCGAACACCTTGGGCAACAGCCGGATGCTTCTGCACCTGTGATCTGCAGAAGGACCTGCAACCCTATGTCCGAATCGCGCACGTTTCCCGTCTTCTCGGGCTGCTGAACCTCTGCAGGGGGTTTGTGTTTTCGAGGGAAAAGCGGTTTCCTTTCCGCGTACTCCATTTTCGATGAAAGGAAATCCCGTGGCACAGAAGGTTCAGGTCCTTCTTGTCGATGACCTCGACGGCGTCGAGGCCGATGAGACCGTCACGTTCGCCCTTGACGGCAAGACGTACGAGATCGACCTCACCACGGCCAACGCGGACAAGCTTCGCGGCCTTCTCGAGCCCTACACCAAGGGTGGACGTCGCACCGGTGGCCGTGCCGCCACGGGCCGTGGCAAGGGCCGCGCCGTGGCCGGCGGTAACAAGGACACCGCGGAAATCCGCCGGTGGGCGCGGGAGAACGGCCACAATGTGAATGACCGCGGCCGCGTTCCCGCCGAGATCCGCGAGGCTTACGAGAAGGCCAACGGCTGATCCGTTCCACCCCTTGTCGGCGCCCCGGAACGGGCGCGTGACAGCAGGACCCGATGGCATTCGGTTGCCGCGGCGTCCACCAGGCGTACGAGATCGGGGGCATCCCCACCGCTGCTCCCGAAGCCCGCGAGGGCCGGCAGCATCCTCTCGGGCGCACGCCTCGGCTCTGGGGGCCGCAGCCACACAGCGGCCCCCGGCGAGTCCCCCGGGGCGCCCGGGAGAGGCGGGGCCGTGACGCGGCCCCCCGCGCCCACGGCGGTCAGGTCCCGTGCGACCGGGCCCCACTCCAGCCAGTCGAGCAGCCCCGGCAGCTCATCGGCGCCGCCCGCGGCGACCAGCAGCCCCATCCGCGTACCGGACAGCAGCACGGGACCGGTGCGCACCCCGCGCCGCAGCACGGCGTGACCGGCCTCGGCGGGCAGCTCCAGCACATCGAAGAGCGCCCCGGTGAGCAGTCGCAGCGGAGTCCGTCCCGCGGTGGCCCAGCCCAGCTCCCTCGCGTACCGCTGAGCGAGTGCGGCATCGGCCGACCCCGGAGCGGCATCGGGTGACGATCGGGGCTGAGGGACGGAGGGAGACATGTCCGATGAACCGCCGAACCACCCCCGGAGTTACGCAGGGTCCCCGGGAAGTCACGTTCAGTCCCGACCGTGGGGGCGCGCGAGAGCATTCAGCAGCGCAAGGATGTTCGCCCGTAGCGGAGGGAACCGGGGCGCGCCGCATGGACTGTCAGTGATTGCGGGTAAGACTTTCCTAGTGGGAAGGGGCGACACGCTGGCCGAGGCGTCTCACGTTCGCCATCGGCGTACTGGCGAAAGGGGTATCTGCCTGGCCTGCGGGAACATCGTCTCGCACCATCGGGTTGGAGCAGTTGTCAGCTGTTCGGCAGTAAGAATCCCCGCCCGGCGCGGGGTGATCCGGACGGATGTCGGCAGTTGGAATGAGCTGTCCCGTCCTGCGGGACTAGCATGCGGAAGGACTGGGAGGGGACCGACCCCTCACTGACCGACCGCTCTGAGGAGCGATTAACGATGTTCGAGAGGTTCACCGACCGCGCGCGGCGGGTTGTCGTCCTGGCTCAGGAAGAAGCCCGGATGCTCAACCACAACTACATCGGCACCGAGCACATCCTCCTGGGCCTGATCCATGAGGGTGAGGGTGTCGCCGCTAAGGCCCTGGAGAGCCTCGGGATTTCGCTCGAGGCGGTCCGCCAGCAGGTGGAGGAGATCATCGGGCAGGGGCAGCAGGCTCCTTCCGGGCACATCCCCTTCACCCCGCGAGCCAAGAAGGTCCTGGAGCTGTCGCTCCGCGAGGCACTTCAGCTGGGCCACAACTACATCGGCACCGAGCACATCCTGCTCGGCCTGATCCGCGAGGGCGAGGGCGTCGCCGCCCAGGTCCTCGTGAAGCTGGGCGCCGACCTGAACCGGGTCCGGCAGCAGGTCATCCAGCTGCTTTCCGGGTATTCGGGCGGCAAGGAGGCGGCCACCGCAGGCGGTCCCGCCGAGGGCACGCCCTCCACGTCCTTGGTGCTCGACCAGTTCGGCCGGAATCTCACCCAGGCCGCTCGTGAGTCCAAGCTCGACCCGGTCATCGGGCGCGAGAAGGAGATCGAGCGGGTCATGCAGGTGCTGTCCCGCCGGACCAAGAACAACCCGGTCCTCATCGGCGAGCCCGGCGTCGGTAAGACGGCGGTCGTCGAGGGCCTGGCCCAGGCGATCGTCAAGGGCGAGGTGCCCGAGACCCTCAAGGACAAGCACCTCTACACCCTGGACCTCGGCGCCCTGGTCGCCGGCTCCCGGTACCGGGGTGACTTCGAGGAGCGCCTGAAGAAGGTCCTCAAGGAGATCCGCACCCGCGGCGACATCATCCTGTTCATCGACGAGCTCCACACGCTCGTCGGCGCGGGTGCCGCGGAAGGCGCCATCGACGCGGCTTCGATCCTGAAGCCCATGCTGGCGCGCGGTGAGCTCCAGACCATCGGCGCCACCACGCTCGACGAGTACCGCAAGCACCTGGAGAAGGACGCCGCTCTCGAGCGCCGCTTCCAGCCCATCCAGGTCGCGGAGCCGTCGCTGCCGCACACCATCGAGATCCTCAAGGGTCTGCGCGACCGTTACGAGGCCCACCACCGGGTCTCCATCACGGACGAGGCGCTGGTCCAGGCCGCGACCCTGGCCGACCGGTACATCTCGGACCGCTTCCTGCCGGACAAGGCGATCGACCTGATCGACGAGGCCGGATCCCGCATGCGCATCCGCCGGATGACCGCGCCGCCGGACCTCCGCGAGTTCGACGAGAAGATCGCGGGCGTCCGCCGCGACAAGGAGTCGGCCATCGACTCCCAGGACTTCGAGAAGGCGGCTTCCCTCCGCGACAAGGAGAAGCAGCTGCTGGCGGCGAAGGCCAAGCGGGAGAAGGAGTGGAAGGCCGGCGACATGGACGTCGTCGCCGAGGTCGACGGCGAGCTCATCGCCGAAGTCCTGGCCACGGCCACCGGAATCCCGGTCTTCAAGCTGACGGAGGAGGAGTCCTCCCGTCTGCTGCGCATGGAGGACGAGCTCCACAAGCGCGTCATCGGGCAGAAGGACGCCATCAAGGCCCTTTCGCAGGCGATCCGCCGTACGCGAGCCGGTCTGAAGGACCCGAAGCGCCCCGGTGGTTCGTTCATCTTCGCCGGTCCGTCCGGTGTCGGTAAGACCGAGCTCTCCAAGACGCTCGCCGAATTCCTCTTCGGCGACGAGGACGCGCTGATCTCCCTCGACATGTCGGAGTTCAGCGAGAAGCACACGGTTTCCCGTCTCTTCGGTTCGCCCCCCGGCTACGTGGGCTACGAGGAGGGCGGGCAGCTCACCGAGAAGGTGCGCCGCAAGCCGTTCTCCGTCGTCCTCTTCGACGAGGTCGAGAAGGCCCACCCCGATATCTTCAATTCCCTGCTCCAGATTCTGGAGGACGGTCGCCTGACCGACTCCCAGGGTCGGGTCGTGGACTTCAAGAACACGGTCATCATCATGACGACCAACCTCGGGACCCGGGACATCTCGAAGGGCTTCAACCTGGGATTCGCCGCCCAGGGCGACGTCAAGACGAACTACGAGCGGATGAAGACCAAGGTCAACGAAGAGCTCAAGCAGCACTTCCGGCCGGAATTCCTCAACCGTGTCGACGACACGGTCGTCTTCCACCAGCTGACCGAGGAAGACATCATCCAGATCGTCGACCTCATGCTCGCCAAGGTCGACGAGCGGCTCCGGGACCGGGACATGGGCATCGAGCTCAGCTCCGAGGCCAAGTCGCTCCTGGCGAAGAAGGGCTACGACCCCGTGATGGGCGCCCGGCCGCTGCGCCGGACGATCCAGCGGCAGATCGAGGACATCCTCTCCGAGAAGATCCTCTTCGGTGAGCTGCGTCCCGGTCACATCGTCGTCGTGGGCACCGAGGGCGAGGGTGACGACATGAAGTTCACCTTCCGCGGCGAGGAGAAGTCGGCTCTGCCCGACGTCCCGCCGATCGAGCAGGCGGCAGGCGGCGCCGGCCCGAACCTCACGAAGGACGCGTGACGCGTGCGTAGGGCGTGAGCCCGAGCGCGTGTGAAGGGGCTGCCCCGGAACCGGTATCCGTACCGGTCCGGGGCAGCCCCTTTTTCCGTCGGCGGCGAGGACCGGGTCAGTAGGTGAGGACCCTGAGCCGGTCGCCCAGCTGCTCCCACCCGAGGAGCAGCGGGGTGTGGCCCCTGCGGACCGTCACCTGGAGACCGGGTGACGCGAGCAGGGGCGTCAGGTCGAGCTCGGGGTCCGAGCGGCGTGCGGTCAGGGTGAGATGGGTGAGCCCGGGGAAGAGCAGACCGGGCAGCGTCAGGTTGGCGCTGTTCTGCGGGGCCGTGATGGTCAGCTCCCTGAGCGACGGGACCGGCCGGTCGTCGGAGACCAGCCCCTTCCAGGAGGTGGAGCCGAGCCTGAGCCGCGTGATCCGGCCGTGCTGCCGCACCGCGTCCACCGCGTCGTCGAGCGAGACGGCCCGGGAGACCTGGAGATCCCGGAGGGACTCCCAGGCGGCGAGACCGTCCAGGGCCACCGGGCGGTCGCTGCTCACTTTCAGATGCCTCACCCCGGGATGGACGGGGATCCGGCTCACCTGGCCCGACGCGAGGCG
Source organism: Streptomyces sp. NPDC091287 (assembly GCF_044768525.1). Classification (NCBI taxonomy): domain Bacteria; kingdom Bacillati; phylum Actinomycetota; class Actinomycetes; order Kitasatosporales; family Streptomycetaceae; genus Streptomyces; species Streptomyces sp. NPDC091287. Next base: position 28,165 of record NZ_JBIVUV010000012.1, on the reverse strand, counting down.
GCTGATCTCCAGATAGCTCAGCGCCGCAAAACCGGTGACCGGGGCCAGGAAATCGGCGGGGCGGCCCATCATGTCCACGCTCAGTGCGACGAGCGAACCCAGCGTGGCCAGGGGCGCGAGGCTCTGCACCGCGGGGCAGGTGTCCAGCCCCAGCTGCTGGAGCGTGCCCGCTTGCGCGCCGAGCGCGGAGAGGTCGGTGACGTGCGGGTTCATATGGAGGTAGAGAACTTCCAGCCGGAGTTCCGTGAGGGCCGCACGGAGCTCGTCCTGCGGCAGTTCGCCGGAGATGACGAGGTGTCTCAGCGACGGGAGATGGCGCAGGGCGCCGAGCTGAGCCCGCTGGGCCAGCACGAAGTGCGCGGCGAGGTCGTAGTGGGCCAGCACATCGGCGGCGAACTCCTCCGGCGGGAAGGCGGACCAGTTCGTCGCCAGGCGGCTGACCGCGGACGGATGTGCGGCCGACCATTCCCGGGCGTGCGGGATGGCCGCGCTGCCGCCGATCCTGCCGAGCAACTGCACCACGTGCCGGGCGAGCGGGCCGTCCGCCGCCAAGCTCCCGGGCGGCGGCAGGAAGGCCAGCGCCGATTCGCCGAGCCGGGCGAGCGCGTGCACCTGGTCGTCGTCGGCGGGCGGGAACAGCGCTTGCACGGTGTGCCGGACCCGTTCCCGTACCGGGCCGTCCAGCCAGGCCGCGTGCTGCGCGCACAGAGCGGCGAGGACATGCAGGGTGGTGCGCTGGGCGGACCCCTCCGCGTGCGCCTCGCCCACGTCCAGTAACCCGCCCACCAGCACGGCGAGTTCGCGTCGGCCGCAGTGACCGGCCGCGAGCAGGATCACGTCCTGCCAGGGTTCCTCGTCCGCGTGCCGCAGCAGCTCGCCCAGGTGATCGTCCTCGATGAGTTCCTTCGCGGCCAGATAGTCCTGGAACGTGCGGTGGACGAACTGATAGATGTCGTCGCCGTGTTCCTGGAGGAGGCCGCTGCGGTTGAGGAGGTGGGTGAGGATCTTCTCGGGCGGCCCCTGCGCGCTCACCCGCTCCATTCCCGCCAGCCCGCGCGCGAGTTGGCGCAGTGCCTGGTCGCGGGTGCACTCCGACTGGCCCTCGCGGACCAGCCAGACGGCGACGCGCTGGAGGAGCTGGGTGTGCTCCTCCAGCTCCAGGTCGATGCCCTCGGGGGCCCCGATCCGACGGCGTCGGTCGCGGTTGCCGAGGAGCATTTCCAGCGCCGAGCGGTACAGCTGCCAGCGGGTCTCCGGGAGGAATCCGTCGCGGCGGCGGTGCAGGGCGCAGATCACCGCGCAGAGCAGCGGCGTGCGGGCCAGGTCGCGCAGCGTGGGGTTCAGCTCGAACTGGCGGGAGAGATCGCGTTCGAGTTCGTCGAGCCGTTCGTGGTCGTCCTGCTCGGACAGCCGGGCGGCCCAGTGCCAGGAGGACACGAAGGTCTGGATGTCCTCGTTCCGCATCGGCAGCAGCCGCAACTCCTCGAACCCTTCGGACCGCAGCCAGTCCGGCTCGACGGCAAGCGGTCGTACGGTCGCGACGCAGCGGGTGTCCGGGTAGCGGGCCAAGAGCTGCGCGAGCCAGGTGTGCGCCTGTTCGCGGTCCTCCGGTGGTACCTCGTCCAAGCCGTCCACCAGCAGTAACGCCCGCCCGGACTCCAGGGCCCGGCCCGCCCAGCCCTCCGGGGCCGCATCGATCACCAGGCCCGCCGCCCCCGACAGCTCCGCCGGGCTCGGGAACGTACCGCCGCGGGCGCGCAGCGTGCGCAGGGGCACCACGAAGGGGATCAGGCCGTTCAGGGGGGCCAGGGCGTCGACCAGGGTCCGGGCCGACGCGTGCGAGGCGAGCCACCACAGCAGGGTCGTCTTGCCCGCGCCCGCCTCGCCGCGCAGCAGGACCCGGGGACGGCCGGTGAGAAGGGCGTCGATGCGCTGGGGAAGGGACCGGGTGGGGCCCGTGGCGCGGGCCGACGGGGCCTGCGCCAGGGCCTCCAGGCTGAGGTAGGCGGTGTCCAGGTCCCACTCGGAGTCGTGCCGGCTCAGCTCGTCGAGGCCGAAGATCTTCGTACGGCGGTACGCGACGCCGAGCGCCTGGGCGTACTCCGCCTCGTACCGCAGATCTCGCGGGAAGCTGCCGTGCACCCGTTCGTGGCGCAGGTCGATCCCGGTCCGCTGGTAGACGAGGCGGAAGGGCTTCGCCGCCAGGACCGGGGCGAGCGGTACGCACTCGACCCGGCGGCCGTCGCGCTGCCGCGGGACCTGCCGGGCGACGCCCAGCAGCACGTCGCCCATGAAGACCGGGCCGCCGGAGAGCCCGGACAGCGCGGCGGTCGCGTCGTCCGGGTCCGCGGGGGGCGGGCCGTCGAGATCGCAGACCAGCAGGTCGCGGACCCGGCCCGCCAGGGGCAGGACCGTCGCCGTGTACTGGTCCGCCTCCAGCCGCCCGTCCCGGCCGTAGCGCTGGATGCGCGGGAAGCCGGTGATCTCGCAGCCCGGTATCGCCTGGCGGGTGTCGACCACGCCGAGGCGTACGGGCGGAACGTCCCGTACGGGCTCGACGGCCTCCAGCAGCGCCACGTCCAGCCGGTAGTCGATCCAGGCGACGGTCGCCCGCACCCGGTCCGGGAGGGCGGGGTGCGCGATGGAGACGGACCCGGACTTGACCACATGGGCGCAGGTCAGGACCAGCCGGTCGGTGAGCAGGACGCCGCTGCCCTGCTGGACCGCGGAGACGACCACCGTGCGGTCGGCCAGCGGCACCGTGCTCACGGCCTCGCCGCCCCGTCACCGAACCCCGCGGTGGATCCGTCGTCCTCCGTCCCGATCTCCCAGGCCTCGCCTGTCGCGGCGTTGCGCGGGGTCAGGGTGAAGGCCACCTTGTGCGTGCGGCCCGTGGTGCGTGCGGCGTCCGCGCCCGCCTCGACCACCCACGCCTTCACCTTGCCGCCCGCCTTGGCCTCCCGGCGCAGTTCGAGGGTGAACTCCATCTGGATGTCGCCGACCGCGAAGGAGACCGGGTGGTCCGTGGCCCGGGTCGCCGCGTCGATGAGCTGGTTGCGGATGGACGCGACGGCATCGGCGAGCTCGATGCCGTCCAGCGCGTGGCTGTCCGGTGCGTGGGCGTCCGGTACGTGGGTGTTCTCGGCCGTCATGGGGTCCCCCGGGGTGCGGTGCCGCTTTCCCGTCAGCGTAGTGAAGTAGCAGGCCGAAGGTCCCGAATCGGAAGGACTTAGGGCCCACCGGCGGTGACAAGGCGCACAGCCCGAAACAGGCCTACTACCCGGGCTAGGAGAAAGGGCCGTGATCGGCCGCGGGACCTTCGGCCCGGCGTCGACGGGCCCTTCCGAGGTTCTGGGCGATACGGCCCTTTCGCGGTGCCATGTCAGGAAAGAGCCCCACGGAACAGGCGTTAAACGTCTTCCGTGTGAAGGATTCCGTGGCCGCGAGACCTTCCCGTATGAGGACAAGCGCGACGAATTCCCCCAGCCCTCTCTACGGCTTTTCTTCGTAGATGGGGTGTTTGAGCCCCGGCGGGGGTGCGGGTTACCAAGGTGGAGCAAGCCCGGACAGCACGCCGGGTCCACTCACCTTCGGAGGACTTCCTCGTATGAAGCGCGCAACGAACCAGCACACCATCCGCCCGTCCGCCTTCCGCGTCCGTGGCGCCGTCCTGGCCGCCGGCCTGGGAGCGTCCGTGGTGCTGGGTGCCGGAACGGCGTTCGCCTCCAGCGGCAGCGAGGCCGCCGCGGCTCCCCTGGCCGCGGGCACGACCGCCAACTCCGTCGCCGCGCAGGCGACCGCGCAGGGCAAGGCCGCCGACGCGGCCAAGAAGGCGGCCGCGACGAAGGCCTCCGACGCGAAGAAGAAGGCCGAGGACAAGAAGAAGGCCGCGAAGAAGAACGCCGCCTCCTGGAAGACCCCGGTCAAGAAGTACACGCTGAGCGCCAGCTACGGCACCGGTGGCGCCCGCTGGGCCGCCAAGCACTCCGGCCAGGACTTCGCCGTGCCGATCGGCACCACGGTCACGGCCGTCCACAAGGGCACCGTCGTGAAGGCCGGCCCGAACGGCGCCGGCGACGGCCCCGCGTACGGCAACGCCGTCGTGATCAAGCACTCCAACGGCAAGTACTCGCAGTACGCGCACCTGTCGAAGGTCAACGTGAAGGTCGGCGAGCAGGTCAAGACGGGCGAGAAGATCGCCCTGTCCGGCAACACCGGAAACTCCAGCGGCCCGCACCTGCACTTCGAGATCCGCACCAGCCCGAACTACGGCTCGGCGCTGAACCCGGCCGCGTTCCTCCGCTCGGTGCACGTCTCCATCTGATCCGGCCGGCCTGACCGCGCGGCCCCGCCGGAGCCCGGCACCGTCCGGAGCCCGGCACCTGGTCGGACGCGCAGCACAACCGAAAAGAGTCAGTGGACCCGTTACACCCCGGTACCCGGGGCGTGCGCCCGGGTCACCCGTCCGACGGCGACGTCGAGGACAGCCTCACGGCTCACTCCTCGGGGTCGCCGTCGGCGTTCCACCACACCGCCCACCGGGCGCCCGGCTCAGTGCGACGCCTGCCGCTGGTCCGCCATCCGCAGCACCGGGAAGCTCCCGGTGACCGTCGGCGCGTGCTCCGGCAGCCACAGCACCGCGATCGCCCCGCCCGTGCCCTGCGCCGCGCCCGAGGGCGCCGCGTTGCGGAAGGTCAGCCGGGCCCCCAGCACTCTTGCCTGGCCCGCCGCGATCGTCAGGCCGAGACCGTGCCCGTGCCCGGCCCGGTCCATGCTTCCGGTACGGAACCGGCTCGGCCCGTCCCGCAGCAGCTCCTCCGGGAATCCCGGACCGTGGTCGCGGACCCGCACCACCCGGCCCTCGACCGTGACCTCCACCGGGGTCGAGCCGTGCTTGGCGGCGTTCCCCAGCAGATTGCCCAGGATGCGCTCCAGCCGGCGCGGATCGGTGGAGACCCACGACTCGTGCACCACCCGCACGGTCACCTCGGGGTTCAGCAGCCCTATCCGGCGGCTGACGAACTCGCCGAGCGGCAGCTCCTGGAGCTCCGCCCGCTCCGAGGCGCTGTCCAGGCGCGCCACCTCCAGCACGTCCTCGACCAGTGTCCGCATCGCCTGGGCCCGGTCCCGTACCAGCTCGGTGGGGCGGCCCGGCGGCAGCAGCTCGGCCGCCGTGAGCAGCCCGGTCACCGGGGTACGCAGCTCATGGGCGATGTCCGCGGTGACCCGGCGCTCCGCCTCGATCCGCTCGTTCAGCGCGTCGGTCAGCGCGTCGACCGCCCGCGCCAGCTCGTCGGTCTCGTCGCGGACGACCCCGCCGACGGCCTCCCTGACCCGTACGTCCGTCTGCCCCTGGGCGACCCGGCCCGCCGCTGCCGCCGCCTTGCGCAGCCGGCGCGAGAGCTGGCCGCCGATGAGGACCCCGAGCGCGCAGCCGCCGAAGACCACCGAGACCGAGCCGATGATCAGGGCCCGGTCCAGGTCGTCCATGATCGTGGCGGAGCGGTTCGCGAACCGGGAGTGCAGCGAGAGCACGTCCCCGCCCGCCAGCGGCACCGCCGCCCAGACCTCGGGGACCCCGTCGGGCCCCTGCGTCACATGGGTGGCCCGGCGGTTCTTGCGGACCTCGTCGCGCAGGCTCGGCGGGATCCTCGGGTCGTTGAGCTTCGCCCCGAACTTCGGCCCGCCCTTCTGCATGCTCGTCGCCTCGTAGAACCGCTGGGCGCCCAGCAGCCGCTCCAGCTGCACCTCGCGGGCGTTCTCGATCATCGAGACGCGGGCCGCGTTGTGCACCACGAGGCTCAGCGCCACCGCGACGAGCGCGCCCACCGCCGCGATGGCGATGCTGATCTTCCAGCGGACTCCGGTCCGCAGGGCCAGTCGCTTCATGCGCGCCCCACCGTCCGCTCCGTCCGCTCGGCCCGCTCGGCCCGCTCGGTCCGCTCCGTCCTCTGGGCCCTCTCGGTCCGCTGCGTCCTCTCGGGCCTCTTCATCCGCGCAGCTTGTAGCCGAAGCCGCGGACCGTATCGATCCGGTCCTGGCCGATCTTGGTGCGCAGCCGCTGGACGTGGACGTCCACGACCCGGGTGTCGCCGCCCCAGCCGTAGTCCCAGACCCGCTCCAGGAGCTTGTCGCGGGACAGGACGGTGCCCGGCGCGGACGAGAACTCCAGCAGCAGCCGCATCTCGGTGGGCGTCAGCGCCACCTGCTCACCGGCGCGCCGCACCTCCATGCCGTCCGTGTCGACCTCCAGATCACCGAAGACCAGCACCCCGCCGAACGTCTCGGCGTCCCCGTCCGCACCGCCCTGGCCCAGCCCGTCCGGCCCGGCCGCGTGGCCGAAGCGCCGCAGCACCGCCCGGATGCGAGCCACCAGGACCGCCCCGTCGAAGGGCTTGGTGACGTAGTCGTCCGCCCCGGCCTCCAGGCCCAGCACCACGTCGATCGAGTCGGCCCGCGCGGAGAGCATGATCACCGGGACGGTCGACTCGTCCCGGATGCGGCGGCACAGGCTCACCCCGTCAAGACCCGGCACCATCACGTCGAGCAGGGCGATGTCCGGCCGGTCGGCGCGGAACGCCTCCAGACCGGAGAGCCCGTCGGGCATCGCGGTGACCGTGAAGCCGACCCGCTCCAGGGCGAGCTGGGTGGCCTCGCGGATGACGTCGTCGTCCTCGACGAAGAGGACGTGGGTCTCGGCCATGGGGCTGCTTCTCGCTTTCCGTTCCCGCCCGGTTCCACCGGCACGGCTTCGTGCCTGCCCGGTCTCAATTCCTGCCCTGCTCCACCGGCGCCTCCGACGGAACCGGTTCCACCGGGTCCACCGGCTCCGACTGCACCGGCAGGTCACCGTCCGTGCCCTCGACGGCACGGCTGAAGTCGTTGTGCACCCGGTCGTGCTCGGTGAAGCGGTCGCTCGCCCAACGGTAGGTGACCACCTCCGAGCCGGACGGGTACGCCAGCGGATCCTTCGACCCGTAGACCTGGGTCGTCACCACCAGGTCGCCCCGGTCGATCGTTCCGTAGACGGCGGGGACCTCGGCCGCGAAGACGTTCTTGTACGAGCCGTCGCCGTCCGCCCGGTACACATACGTTCCGACGCCCACCGAGTCGGCGCAGCTCATCACGTTGACCACCACGTCGGCGGCCCGGCCGCCCGTCATCGACCCGTAGGAGGTGTCGATCGGATAGGCCTTGCCCGCGCAGGGCTTGAGCCCGTCCCTGACCTGCTCGCCCACCTTGGGGTCGCCCTTGAGCAGCCGCACGGCGTCGACCCGCCTGACGGGCGGGGTCGTACCGGAAGGGCTGGCCCGGGGGGTGATCTGGGCGACCGGCTGGCTGCCGGCGGGGCCCTCGTCCCGGGTGCCGGTGCCGCCCGTGGAGCAGCCGACGCCGAACAGCCCGAAGGCGACGAGTCCGGCCAAGGCCGTGCCACTCGCCGCCATACCGCTCCGGAACCCCCGGCTCCGGCCCGATCTCCCCGGATCGTCGCCGTCGTCCGAGCCCCCGGAACCACTCCCGGATGAACCACTCAGGGAGGATCTGCTTGAGGAGGAACCACTCAGGGAGGAGTTACTCAAGGAGGAATCACTCGACGCAGGGCCACTCCCGGAAACGCTGCCCAGGGAATCGTCCCCGAAGCCGCCCCCGCCGCCGCCGCTGCTGCCACTCAGGCCGCGCACCGCTCCATCCCCCGCTCGTCGTGACGCCCGTTGCGCTGCGCCGGTGTGTGGGCCCTCGCCCCCGGCGCCGTCGTGACGGGCGACCGCTGGGCGGGGACACGGGCGGAGGTGACCGGCGCTGCGCTCCGGTGGCCCCCGGTCTCCCGGGCGACCGCCTCGCGGCTGACCAGATCGCGGCTCTCCAGCTCCTGGCGCAGTCGTGCCAGGGCCCGGTGCAGCGTGCTCTTGACCGTACCGGCCGACATACCGAGCGCCGCGGCCGTCTCCTCCGTGCTCATCTGCTCCCAGTGTCGCAGCACGACGACGCTGCGCTGCTTGGGAGCGAGAATGCCCAGGATGTCCATCAGCAGGGCGCGGTCGGCGCGCTGCTCGCTGCCGTCCTCGACACTCGCGTCGGGCAGCTGCTCGGTCGGGACCTCTTCGAGCTTGCGCGCCCGCCACCACTCCGTACGGGTGTTGATCATGACGCGGCGCAGATAGGCGTCGGCCAGCGACTTGTCGGCGATGCCGTCCCAGCGGCCGTAGGTGCGCACCAGGGCGGTCTGGAGCAGGTCCTGGGCATCCACAGGGTCGGGAACCAGACGGCGCGCGCTGCGCAGCAGCGCCTCCTGCCGTGTGCGTACGTAGTCCTCGAACGCGAGCACCTCGCCCTGCGCCATGACAACCGCCTCCGTCCCCGAACATCCCCGTGTCACCGCCGGGCCGCGGGTGTTCCGCGGTCCGGCCGTCCTGCTGTCGGAGACGCTACGGAGGCGTTGTCACGGCGATGTGCGGAGCAGCCGTAGGCCGGTGCACGGCTGCCCATCGGTTGTGTAACAGTGCAGGAGAAGACCCCGGGGATCAGGTCAGCGGCAGCCGGTACCGGCCGTCGGCCAGCGGCTCGACCAGTCCGTCGGCCACCAGCCCGTCCAGCGCACGGGCCCGCTGCACCGGCTCCTCCCACACCGCGTCCAGCGCGGCCCCGGCCACGGGGCTCACCGAGTCCCGCAACACCGCCAGCAGCCGCCCGCGCACCTGGCGGTCGGTGCCGGCGTACGTCTGGCCCTTGCGCGGCGGACCCTGGTGCGCGGGCTTCCCGGCCAGCCGCCAGGCGCACCGCGAGGCGATCGGGCACCGGTCGCAGTCCTCGTTGCGCGCGGTGCACACGAGGGCGCCCAGCTCCATCGTGGCCGCCGCCCAGCGCGCCGCACGCTCGTCCTCCTCGGGCAGCAGCGCCCGCGCGAGCTTGCGCTCGGCGGCCGTGGTCGCGTTCGGCGGGTACTGGACCCCGGACGCGGCGCGGGCGAACACCCGGCGGACGTTCGTGTCGAGCACCGCGTGCCGCTGTCCGTACGCGAACGAGGCCACGGCCGCCGCCGTGTACTCGCCGATCCCGGGCAGCGCCAGCAGCTGGGCGTGTTCGCTCGGCACATCGCCGCCGTGTCGTTCCGTTATCGCCTGCGCGGCCCCGTGCAGGCGCAGCGCGCGGCGCGGATAGCCGAGCCGGCCCCAGGCGCGGACCGCCTCCCCGGGCGCCTCGGCGGCCAGGTCGGCGGGGCGTGGCCAGCGGGCGAGCCACTGTTCGTACACCGGGAGGACCCGGCTCACCGGGGTCTGCTGCAGCATGAACTCGCTGACCATCACCGACCAGGCGCCCGCTTCGGGGCGGCGCCAGGGCAGATCGCGGGCATGCTGCTCGAACCACCCGATGACGGGGGCGTGGAGGGAGGCGGCGGGGGGCGTCTGTGTCGAAGTCATGGCAGTCATCGCACGGACGATCCTGGCACGGAAGAGGGAGCGGCGGTCACGGGCACGGGAGTGTCGGCCCACGCGGCGGCCCAGGGGGTGACAACGCCACCCGTTCTGTCCCCTGTGACCGGATCCCCGTGATGATGATCGGCAAAACTTGCTGCCGGAGCGGCGGGTGGGGCCTGAGTCGGCCCGGATCTCTCGTAGAGTTCGGGACGTGGGATCTATGCGCAATCCGGTCGGTCCGCTTCCCTCCAGCATCTACTGGCGACGAAGGGCGGTAGCGGGACTTCTGGTTGCGCTGCTCGCCGTGTTGGTCGCCTGGGGCGTGACGTCCGGAGGCGGCGGGGGAAGCCGGAACGACGGCAAGTCCGGCGGCTCCGATCCGATCGAGTCGATCACTCCCGGGCCGTCGGGCTCGGGCCCCGCGATCAGCCAACAGCCGGGCGGCCGCGACGAGTCGGGTGAGGACGGCGGCTCCGGGGGCTCCGGCGGACCGGGCGGCTCCGACGGTGGCGCGGGCGCGTCCTCCGGCGGCGCGGGCGAAGGGGCTTCGTCCGACGGGGCGTCAACGGGCGGCGCGGACACGGGCGGTGCGGACACGGCCGGTTCGGGTGCGGGCGGCGGCGGCACGGCGGGCCAACAGGTCCCGGCCGGCTCCCCTCTCCCCGAGTGCAAGCCCGACGCGGTGCGGTTGAGCCTGCGGACGAAGGTCAGTTACGGCCCCGACGACAAGCCGAAGTTCGAACTGATCGCCAAGAACACCTCGTCGGCCGCGTGCAAGGCCGACCTCGGGCCGAAGAGCGCGGTCCTCACGGTGACCGAGGCGGGCGGCGAGGACGACGATCCGATCTGGTCCTCGAAGGACTGCCCCGCCGCGGCCGGTCCGCTGTTCCTGAAGGTTCCGGGGGGCGCGACGGTGATCCACACGGTCGACTGGAACCGCAGCTTGTCCGCCCCCGGCTGTGCGACCCCGCCGGCCGGCAAGGCCGGCCCGGGAACGTACCTCCTGGAAGCGAAGACCCCCGGCGGACCGGTCCAGCGAGCCTCTTTCGTCCTCGCGAAGGACTGACCGGCGCCCACTCAAGCCCGTCCGGCGTTTGAGGACGAAGCCGTGCGGGCGGGCGGGCGAAGCGCCTATGGGGCCGGGCGGGCCCGTTGATCCCAGCCTGTCCGGCGTTTGAGGACGGAACCGTCCACACGGACGAGCGAAGTGCCCACGGGGCCGGGCGGGCCCGTTGATCCCAGCCCGTCCGGCGTTTGAGGACGGAACCGTGCAGGCGGGCGGGCGAAGTGCCCACGGGGCCGGGCGGGCCCGTTGATCCCAGCCCGTCCGGCGTTTGAGGACGGAACCGTCCACACGGACGAGCGAAGTGCCCACGGGGCCGGGCGGGCCCGTTGATCCCAGCCCGTCCGGCGTTTGAGGT